>JAMONI010000254.1 GCA_027065935.1 Flavobacteriales bacterium
CGCAAGGAAGCATATTTTTGCCTTGATTTTTTGTTACTTTTTCATCAAGGAAAAAGTAAAAAAGAAATTTTCCCTAACTTTATCCCATGAACGCCCGGGGTTCATATTCGTTTCAGCGCTTCCCCTATGGTGCCTGTCCCGCGCTCAGCCGCGGGAACCCGAAGATTAGCCTATGGCTCTCCGTTGACCCGCTGGCGGAGAAGTATCCTTCCGTGTCGCCCTTTGCCTACACCTACGGCAATCCCGTAAGGTTTGTGGACCCTACGGGAATGGAGGGGGAAGCTTGGGATGATATTATAATAAATGTAGTTGATAAAGAAGGAAACAAAAAAGAAATTTTCAGAGCCGTAACGGATAAATTTGATGTAAGTGTGGATATAAAGGAAGAAGATTTACCGGTAAGTGCAGAAACTTTAGGCTATCATCAAATGAATTTAGATGAAAAGATGAAAGATTTAGGTCCTTATTTGTCCGATAATATACAGGCTTTTTCCGTTGATTTCTCGGGATCTTTCAAAATTTATGGAATTGCAGGAGGACAAGTGGATTTAAGCTTTCTCATTATCGTAGATGGAATAAACAAAGGAGATTTTGGAATTTACTTTCAACCTAATGTAACGGCCGGGGTCTCATCAAGCCCCGGAAGCCTAAGCATGAGTTATTCCCTATATTGGCCAACACATAATAATTCTTCTTTAAAATTAAAAGATTTTACAAAATGGGAACGAGGAATACAAGCAAGCTATAACAATTTGTCCATTAGAATTTTAAAAGGCTTTGAAATGAATTGGTCTTTACAATCTTCTTATAGTGGAATTTCGGTGGGGACAACTACCGAAAAAGCGGGAGCAAACGGATATCTAGGGTATAGTTGGCTTCTATATGAACATTATCAACCGTATAGGCATATGAGTTATGGATACTAAAATTAATTGGGAAAAATATAGAAAAATATTTCTTGTGATATTTATTGCTTCCATCTGTTATGGTGGGATTTTGAAAAATATCATCTTTGCACCTAAAATTAATAAAGCTACGGATTACAAAAGTGTATACATTACTTATAAAGTAAGATATAAGGGTTACAAAAATTTCAACGGCTACAATAACGGATTTATGAAAATCACGGATAGCAAAATTGTTGATTCGTTGATAGGATTAAAAAATAATCTTGTAAAAACTTGTCGAATTTTTCCTACCTATGGGGCTGCCTATGAAGTAAATATTTACTTTCAGGAATCTCCTACTTCTCCGGATGAATATATTTCTTTATTGTACGAGCCCGGACATAAACATTTATTTGTAAAATGGGGAAAATTTGCCCAGGGGGAATATCGAAATCCCTATTTTTATAAATATGTTTTGTGGTTGATAAATAAAAATGAAAAAATTAATTCCAATAATTAGACCCCTCCCCTCAAAGCCCGCCGAAGGCGGAACAGGCTAAGAGCCAAAGACTCTTTAAAAAACCGGACATAAAATCAGAAGGATTTTAAAAGGGGGGGCGGAAACGAGGAAGATAAGCTTGAAGAAATAACGACAAGCGTTGTCCGCTACGGATTTCGTTACACGGAGACGTTTTTACTTAAAGCAAAATGAAATTAATACCCCAAAAACCGGATTTGGTAGGGTATATGCTCATAGGGTGTAAAATTGGATATTATTTTAGCGCATAAAAACTTGGCGGGAACTAATTTCCCGTAAACATTCACTTGCTCTTAGCAAGATAAGAACAAGCGGGCAAGGCCAACCGGTTTGCCCCGTTTGGGGTCAGGAACTCTTACTTCCTCTAAAAACCAAATACAACACTACAACAGCCAATAATATGGCTACTGCAAAGAATAAAATGCCTTGCCATGCTCCTGCGGCGTAATCGAATAAAGGATACATAAGCATGTATTTTTATAGGTTAAAGATACGATTTTTTTTTAATACGGAAACCTTTTCGGGTCACTTTCGTTCATTAGGTCATATACCGCTTCCATAATATCTTCAACTGAAGGTTTGGAGAAATAGTCGCCGTCGGTGGCATAAGCCGGTCTGTGGTCTTTGGCGTGTAAAGTTAGAGGAGGAGCGTCCAAATAAAGCCATGCCTGTTGTTTGTTGAGAATTTGATCCAAAATGTAAGCCGTAGCACCTCCCGAAACATCTTCATCGATGATCATCAAGCGGTTGGTTTTCTTCACACTTTTTGCAATGTCATGCGGCGTGTCGAATGGATATAAGGATTGGATATCGATGATTTCGGCATCGATGTCCAGTTTGGCCAATTCTTCGGCGGCTTGTTGCACCAAGCGTAGTGTGGAGCCGTACGATACCAAAGTGATGTCTTTTCCTTCCCGAAGGATTTCCGTCACGCCTATAGGGGTTTTGAACGCACCCAAATTGGACGGCATTTTTTCTTTGAGCCGGTAGCCGTTGAGACTTTCCACTACGATGGCCGGATTGTTCAAGTCCATTAATGTATTGTAAAATCCTGCGGCTTGCGTCATATTGCGCGGCACAAGGATGTAAATACCTTTGGATAGGGTATGAACTCCGTTCATGGGCGAGCCCGAGTGCCAAATGCCCTCCAGTCGGTGTCCGCGTGTGCGAATGATAACGGGTGCCATTTGTTGGCCGGCACTTCGATAATGCAGGGTGGCGATGTCGTCCGAAATAGTTTGCAATCCGAATAAAATGTAGTCCAAATATTGGATTTCAGCGATGGGCCTAAGGCCCCGCATGGCCAATCCTATACCTTGACCGATGATGGTGGTTTCACGTATGCCTGTGTCGAAAATGCGGTATGTACCGTATTTTTTTTGCAACCCTTCCATGCCTTGGTTGACGTCACCGATTTTTCCTACGTCTTCGCCGAAAGCAATTAACTGCGGATATTTTTCAAACAATTTGTCAAAATTATCACGTAAGATAATACGTCCGTCCACCATCGGTGCGTCTTGGTCGTAAACGGGCGGAACGGATTGCATCACCTTGGGGTCTTCGGGATTATCCGTAAAAAGGTGTGTGTTGTATTTTTCCTCTTGTTCTTTTAGCCATTGGTCGAGCCATTCGTTTAAGCGTTTTTTGGAAGGAATGTTTTCTCCGGCGATACGTAATCTGGTTTGCCGGGCGGCTTTGCCTATGTGACGCCGTTTGGGTTCTTTGTTTTTGGCTAACTCCAAAGCCAAAGCTTCCACTTCTTTTTTGTGTTTTGTTTCTTTAAGCACTTCGGTTAAAATGCCGAGTAATTCCTTTTTGTGTTCTTTAATGGGGTCGGTAAAGTTTTTCCAAGCGGTTTTGGCGGCTTGTTTGGCTATGGTTTTGGCTTCTTCTTCAATTCGGTTTAGGGTGACTTCGTCGGCCAGGTTGTTTTCCAACAACCATTGTCGCATTTTGACGAGTCCGTCGTGTTCCCGTTCCCATTTTAAGCGTTCGGGCGATTTATACCGTTCGTGTGAGCCGGAGGTGGAATGTCCTTGCGGTTGGGTGATTTCGGTTACGTGAATAATTACCGGAACGTGTTCTTCTCTTGCGATTTTTTCGGCTTTGGCGTATGTTTCCAACAGGGCGGGATAATCCCAGCCTTTCACGCGGAAGATTTCAAAGCCTTCTCCGTTTTCGTCGCGTTGAAAACCTTTGAGGATTTCGGAGATGTTTTCTTTGGTGGTTTGGTCTTTGGCGTGAACGGAAATGCCGTATTCATCGTCCCAAATGCTGATAACCATTGGAATTTGCATCACGCCGGCGGCATTGACGGTTTCCCAAAACAGGCCTTCGGAAGTGCTGGCGTTTCCGATGGTTCCCCAAGCGATTTCGTTACCGTTACGTGAGAACTTTCCGGCATATTCTTTCAACTCTTTCACGTTCCTGTAAATTTTGGAAGCCTGGGCCAAGCCGGTGAGCCGGGGCATTTGTCCTCCCGTCGGGGAAATATCGGAGGCCGTATTTTTTCGATGAACAATATCGAGCCAATTTTTGTCTTTGTCGATGAGAGGTGTGGCAAAGTGATTGTTCATTTGCCTTCCGCCGGAATGGGGTTCGTACTCCAGGTCGGGATGGCCGTACACTTGAGCGAAAAACTGCTCGGGAGTCAGTGCACCTATGGCCATCATAAAAGTTTGGTCGCGATAATAACCCGAGCGAAAATCGCCGGGTTTAAAGACTTTGGCCCATGCGATTTGCGGTAGTTCTTTGCCGTCGCCGAAAATACCGAATTGACCGCGACCCGACAAAACTTCACGCCTTCCGGTCAAGCTCATTTGCCGGCTGATGTGTGCCAGGCGATAATCTTCTATCACTTGTTTTTTGAATTCGTCGAAGCTTAATTTTTCGTCGATATTTCCGTTGGTTTGTTGCATGAGGAAAATTTTTATTCAAATTTAGTAAAAAAGAAGGAGAGTTTGAAGCCGGCGGTTTCGTATTTGTAGGGTTGTAACTTTTTCGCTTGAGCCGAAGCTTATACCAAGCCGTTAGGATAACCGGTTATGGCATAAGTTTTTATTCTTTTTCGGATATTTCCAACAATTGAATCGAGGGGAAGTCGTTTTTTATCATTTGAACCGAAAAAGGCGAGTCGGCCAGGAATACGGGTAATCCGTCTTTGTCTTTGGCCAAGTAGCGTTGTTTGACCTTCAGAAATTCTTTGTATTCCGCACTGTAGGGGTTGTCGGTATGAATCCAAAAAGCTTTCCATATATTCAACGGTTCGTAACTGCATTTGGCGCCGTATTCGTGTTCTAGCCGGTATTGAATGACGTCGTATTGCAGTGCGCCTGCGGTTCCGATGACTTTCCGGTTGTTGAGGTTGAGGGTAAAAAGCTGTGCCACGCCTTCGTCCGTCAACTGGTCGATTCCTTTGGCCAACTGTTTGGCTTTCATGGGGTCTTCATTCACGATGTAGCGAAAATGTTCGGGTGAGAAGCGAGGAATGCCTTTAAACCGGAGTTTTTCTCCTTCGGTAAGGGTATCGCCGATTTTGAAGTTTCCCGTATCGTGTAAGCCTACAATATCGCCGGGATAAGCACGGTCAACTACTTGTTTTTTACTTCCGAAAAACATGTTGGGCGCCGAAAATTTCAACTTTTTGTCCGAACGGACATGGTAATAAGCTTTATTGCGCTCGAAAACCCCCGATACAATTTTTACGAAAGCCAAACGGTTGCGGTGCTTGGGGTCCATATTGGCGTGAATTTTAAAGACAAATCCCGTAAAATGGGGTTCGTCGGGATATACGGTACGTGTATCGGCTTTTTTGGGGCGGGGTGCAGGCGCAATATCCACAAAACAATCCAGCAAATCCTGAACGCCGAAATTGTTAAGCGCCGAGCCGAAAAACACGGGTTGCAACTGGCCCTCCAAATAAGCTTGGCGGTCGAAAGGAGGATACACTTCCCTTACCAATGCCAAATTTTCGTTTAGCTCATCCAATAAAGTCGGGTCGATATAATTTTTTAGTTCGGGATCTTTCAGATCGGTAAAAATTTTCCTGATACCGATTTTTTGTTTGTTCCCGCCTTCAAACACTATGAGTTTCTCTTCACGTAAATTGTAAACTCCTTGAAATTGCTGTCCCATACCGATGGGAAAACTCAACGGAACCACTTTCAGCCC
This sequence comes from Flavobacteriales bacterium, assembly GCA_027065935.1. GTDB lineage: Bacteria > Bacteroidota > Bacteroidia > Flavobacteriales > Flavobacteriaceae > JAADED01. The sequence goes on from JAMONI010000254.1 coordinate 5,596, forward strand.
CAATTTTTGTTCGATTTCGTCCAAAAGCTCGAAAGCATCTTTTCCTTCCCGGTCTAATTTGTTGACAAACACCATCATGGGAATATCGCGCAAGCGGCATACTTTAACCAGCTTTTCGGTTTGTTCTTCCACTCCCTTCGCCACATCGATCACGACAATGGTGCTATCCACGGCGGTTAAGGTCCGGTATGTGTCTTCGGCAAAGTCTTTATGACCGGGGGTGTCGAGGATATTGATTTTTTTGCCTTGATATTCGAAAGAAAGCACGGATGTGGCCACGGAAATGCCTCGTTGGCGTTCGATTTCCATAAAGTCGGATGTGGCGCTTTTCTTGATTTTATTGGACTTAACGGCGCCGGCTTCTTGAATGGCACCTCCGAAAAGCAAGAGTTTTTCCGTCAGGGTGGTTTTTCCCGCATCGGGGTGGGAGATGATACCGAAAGTTCGCCGTCTCGCTATTTCTTTTTTTAATTGGCTCATAACGAAAAATGATGGCAAAGATAGATATTTCATCCCAATTAGGCACGTTATTTGCAAGCGTATTTAAGTCGAAAATTATGTTTAACTTTGCACGAAATTTTTAAAACCTTACAACTATGCCTAAAGCAGTTACCGATGCCACATTTGAACAGGAAGTATTAAAATCGGACGTTCCGGTTGTAGTGGATTTCTGGGCGGTTTGGTGCGGCCCTTGCCGGATGATCGCGCCGATTATGGAACAATTGGAGGAGCGTTACGGCGACAAAATCAAGGTCGTGAAAGTGGACGTGGATAGAGAACAGAAATACGCCGCGCAATACGGTGTGCGTAATATCCCTACCGTTTTGGTTTTTCATAACGGCGAACCCATCGGCCGTCAGGTGGGCGTGGCGCCTTTGGAAGTGTTTACCAAAGCGCTCGACCAGTTGGTAGGTTACGAAAAAGAAGCATAAACCAATGCTACAAACAAACCTGCGCTCGCCCGTTAACCGGGCGAGCGCTTTTTTTATTCCAAAAAACCCTTCAAATATTCAATGGCCGGTGTAATGTCGAAATAAAGCTCCTTATAATCGGGGTGGCCGGCTTTTAATTCGAAGTGATCCAAATTTCGCTTTTTATGATGTATCAAGCGCTGACTAACGGGTTCCACCTTGAGCACTTCCCACATGATAAAATATTCGTGGTCGGTGGAAATAACGTAGATAGGTTCGTCCATATCCTTACCCGTCCCCGAACTTAATATGGCAGCGATGAGCATAAACAGGCGTCTTTGCTCTTTTTGGAATAATGTACGGTCGTTGCTATAATAAGCGGCTATCGATCGAAAATACAAGGCATTGAGATGTACCGGATTTTTTTGCAGTATTGTGTCGGTTTGTTGAAAAATCAACTCGATATCGGTAGCGGAAAGGCTATCTTTACTCAACAGGATTTTGATTTGTTTCATATCTTCCCGGCCGTAAGGGTGGTAATCGTCTTGAAAAACCGTTCCGTAATACAACAGGCGCATTTGTTCGAGGGATAAGCTGTCACCGGACAAAAATTTGTTTTTCAATACGGTGTAATTAAATAGCGAATCTTTTTTCTTAATGTATTTTTTGATGTTTTTGTAATCGGGCGGTGCGGGATAATCTTGAGCGGATGCAGGAACACTTATTAATAAGCTCGCCAAAAGCATTCCTAATAAGGTTATTGTTTTCATAGCGCGTTAAAATAAATAGTAGCCTCGCCGGGAATCGAACCCGGATCTACGGTTTAGGAAACCGCTATTCTATCCGTTGAACTACGAGGCTATCAGGGTTTTATGCTTTTTCGTCGGCTTGTTTTTCGTCTTCTTCACCCGGATGTTCGATGAGAACTTTTAGTTTTTCGTTCTTTTCGTCATAATCCAACCGGACTTTACCGCCTTCCTTGAGGTGCGCTTCCAGAATTTCTTCGGCCAGCGTATCTTCCACGTATTTTTGAATGGCACGTTTCAGCGGACGGGCGCCGTATTGCTTGTCGTAGCCTTTTTCGGCAAGGAAATCTTTGGCTTTTTCGGTGATTTCCAGTTCGTATCCGGCTTCGGCTATGCGTTGGTAGAGTTTTTTCAGCTCGATATCGATAATTTGACGGATATGGGCTTTTTCCAACGGATTAAAAATGATGATGTCGTCAATCCGGTTGAGGAATTCGGGGGCGAATGTTTTCTTCAGCGCTTTTTCGATAATGCTTTTGGCGTGTTGGTCCATTTGCGCTTTTCTGGCCGAGGTGCCGAATCCTACGCCGGCGCCGAAATCTTTCAGTTGGCGCGCACCGATATTGGAGGTGAGAATGATGACCGTGTTTTTGAAATCGATTTTTCGTCCCAAGCTGTCGGTGATTTGACCTTCGTCGAGGATTTGCAAGAGCATGTTGAACACGTCGGGATGGGCTTTTTCTATTTCGTCAAACAAGACCACCGAATAGGGTTTTCGACGCACTTTTTCGGTGAGCTGTCCGCCTTCTTCGTATCCTACGTATCCCGGAGGCGCTCCGATGAGGCGTGAAATGGAGAATTTTTCCATGTATTCGCTCATGTCGATACGAATGAGCGCATCTTCGCTGTCGAACAATTCTTTGGCCAGTACTTTGGCCAATTGCGTTTTTCCTACGCCCGTTTGTCCCAAAAAGATAAACGAACCGATGGGCTTGTTGGGGTCTTTCAGTCCCAAACGGTTGCGTTGGATGGCTTTCACCACTTTTTCCACCGCTTCATCCTGACCGATTA
>JAMONI010000255.1 GCA_027065935.1 Flavobacteriales bacterium
AGACTTATTAATAAATATTATTTCAACATCGGTTTTTCTTGGGAAAGTTTGTTAATGAATCTTACGGCTTTCTTTTTGGCACAATACTCGGCGGGTTTGATTTACAAATTTGTTAAACGTTCACGATGAAATCACAGGAGACTAATTACGGTGACCGATAATAAACTCAGTCCCGCTAAGATAAAATACAAAGGGACAACGAGAAGATAAAGCTTTAATCTACCTGCGAAGACACCGCCCCCGAAAAATTTTCTCCAATTGACATCCAAAAGCACCAAAAACCAAAGGGGTAAGATCCAAGTGATATCAAAGGGGAGGAGCTTGTCCGTAACAAAAAGGATAATAAGCCCGGCAAGAAACGCACTCTGCAAGTAGAATACGAAACTCAGGATTTCCACGTAATTGTAAGGCAGTTTGCGATATAAAATCCGAAGAAACAAGGCGAAAACGGGAAGAAAAATCAACAATGTCCAAGTGATTTGGCCGTATAATTTATTGACAAACGATTTTCTGTAGCTCCGGTCGTTAATCAGTTTGGCGAGGTTGTAGCCGAAAATCATCCCGGCGGTGTGACTTTCCGGGACGCGCAATTGCTTTATCACACTGTCCACCGGTTGATACATCAAACCTTCGGTAGAAAGCAATATTATAAATTCGGGTATGTTTTCAAGCGGTGACCGGGAAAAAATTTCACGTCTTAATGTGTTCAAATACCGTCCTTGATAAGGAATGTTATGCGCTTTGAAGTATTTCTCAACGGAATAAAGGGTCAATAGGCTTGCATCACCGGAAATTTCCTTTTTGATTTTCAGGCCTTTGTCCGGTTCTTCCTCTTCGATAAGGGTTTGGTGAACTTCTTCCATTAATAATTCGACTAAACTGTCTTGAACAGGTACGGGTAAGTGGGAATCGTAAAGCCGGCCGAAGTCGGCATTTCGCTCGAAAATACCGGATATGGCCGTTTGTATCTCGGGTGTTTTGACGGACGCTTTAACCGCATTCGTATTATCACCGTCCAGTTTAACCAGAGTCAGGTAAACCACGGACAAACTTACCAGTAATCCGATAGGGGAGGAGAAGGTTTTTCTTTGTCCTTCGATATAGTTCGACGCCACAAAAGCGGGGCGGTAAAGCAGGTTGACAACACTCTTGAACCAAGGGGCATCGAACGCGAAGATTTTGTCGAAAAAGTTGCGTGCAATGTCTTTTAAATCGAGGCGTTTGACGGGAAGTTTTTGCCCGCAATGCGAACAATAATTTTCATCGCCCGAAAGCGGAGCGGAACAATTGGGGCAGCGGTGATTTCCGGCGGGATTTTTCATCCCTTAAATTAAAAAAAATCATATCAAAAAACCACTAAAAATCACTTGCCCATTTTGTCCAGAAAATCCTTTCGGTATGTTTTGGATACCGGAACGGGGGTGTTGTCCTTCAAGATTACGTATCCTTCGTTTAGATATTTTTCCACATATTCCGCATTAACAATGTGCGAACGATGTACTTGCAGGAACGAAGGATTATGGGCTAAAATTTCCTTAAAGCGTCCCATGTTGTAGGAGCTGATATGCTCTTTGTTGTTACAACAGATGATTTTGGTGTAACCTTCCATACCTTCAAGGCGAATAATATCTTTGGCTTTTACGAAAATATAACCTTCGGTGGTGGGAATGGCAATATTGCCGTTTTGTTGGGTAAGCAACTCGATTAGCTTTTTGTTTTTATCGGCAGCGGTTTTCAGGGCGATGTTTTTCTTGGCCTTTTCGATGGCTTGTTCCAATTCTTCGGGGTCGATGGGTTTGACAATATAGCCAATGGCGGCATGCTTAAAGGCATCGATGGCGTATTGGTCGTAAGCCGTTACGAAAATGGTTTCGAATGTAGGCTCGGGAATGGCCGAAAGCAAATCCAATCCGCTGAGATT
>JAMONI010000256.1 GCA_027065935.1 Flavobacteriales bacterium
AATTACATCTTTGGGTGAAGACCAACCGCTCAATTTTCCGGTGAGTTTTACGCCGATAAGTTTGGGCCATTTCAGTTCCCAAGGCATATCCGCCATAGCGTCCACCGCATCGGCTCCGCCTACGCCAATGGCCACCATACCCAATCCGCCCGCATTGGGGGTATGCGAATCGGTGCCTATCATCATTCCGCCGGGAAAAGCATAATTTTCCAACACCACTTGATGGATGATGCCCGCACCGGGTTTCCAAAAATCAATGCCGTATTTGCGTGAAGCCGATTCCAAAAAGTTAAACACTTCGTTATTGCGGTTCAGGGCTTCCTGCAGGTCCTTACTTGCTCCCATGTAGGCTTGAATCAAATGATCCAAGTGGACGGAAGTAGGAAGGGCTACCTTGTCTTTACCGGCCAACATAAACTGGAGCAAGGCCATTTGTGCCGTTGCGTCCTGCATGGCCACCCGGTCCACGCGAAATTTGACGTAATCTTCGGCCCTCTTATAAGCCCGGTCGGGCATACCTTGCCAAAGGTGGCTATATAAAATCTTTTCGCTCAATGTCATCGGCCTTCCTAAAATCTCGCGGGCCTTGTTCACCCGTTCGGGCATTCGTTCGTACACTTTTTTTATCATGTCGAGGTTCTTAACCATAATTTCCAAATTTTCTTCAAATTTAAAGCTTTTATTTATTTTCCGCAAGAAATCAAATAAATATCAACAAAAAAAGCCTTTAGGTAAAATGTTTTTAAACAAACCCGTTAAATAAGTCGTATTTTTGTTTATTTTTTAATCGTGATATTTTTTGTGCCGGCTTTATTTTGGCACGTAAATTGGTATATCTTTGCAAAAAAATCCGAGCATTGATTGAAAACAAATTATTTGATTCGAAACCCGAAAAGGCCGTGTTGGTGGGTTTGGTCACGCCTCGTCAAAGCAAAGAAAAGGTAAAAGAATATTTGGACGAATTGGAGTTTCTCGTTAAAACGGCCGGTGGCGAGACGGTGAAGCGTTTCGTTCAAAAACTGCAAGCGCCTCATCCCAAGACCTTTGTAGGGAAAGGCAAATTGGACGAAATCAAAAATTACGTTGAGCGGCACGGGGTGGACACGGTAGTCTTTGACGACGAATTGAGTCCTTCGCAACAATTTCAGCTTGAAAAAGAGTTAAAGGCAAAGATTCTTGACCGGACCACCTTGATTTTGGATATTTTTGCCATGCGGGCCCAAACGGCTCACGCCCGGACGCAAGTGGAATTGGCCCAATACGAATATCTGCTTCCACGCCTTAAGGGGATGTGGACCCACTTGGAACGGCAACGTGGCGGTATCGGAATGCGCGGACCGGGAGAACGCGAAATCGAGACCGACCGCCGTATCGTACAAAAACGCATTTCGGATTTAAAAAAGAAATTGGCCAAAATCGACCGGCAAAAGCAAACGCAACGTTCTAACCGGGGCAAATTGGTTCGCGTAGCATTGGTCGGATATACAAATGTAGGAAAGTCCACACTGATGAACACTTTGGCCAAGGCGGGGGTGTTTGCCGAAAATAAACTATTTGCCACCTTGGACACCAAAGTGGACAAAATTCAGATTGGAAATTTATCTTTTTTGCTGAGCGACACCGTAGGATTTATCCGGAAATTGCCCACACAGCTCATCGAATCGTTCAAATCCACTTTGGATGAAATCCGCGAGTCGGACATTTTGCTTCACGTGGCCGACGCATCGCATCCCGATTTTGAAGAACAAATCGACACGGTCAACGAAACCCTACACGAGATCGGCGCCGGCGAAAAACCGGTGATTTTGGCACTTAATAAAATCGATTTGATTGATGACGGTAAAACCAAACAGCTCACCAACATTTTCAAGCGCCATAAATACCCCGTAGTGTTTATTTCGGCCGAAAAAAAGACGAATTTAGACGATTTAAAACGAGTTTTGTACAAGGAAGTAAGAAAAATTCACGTAAAGCGGTATCCGAAAAACGACTTTTTATATCCCGATTTGGAATTTTAAGTTAAATTTGCTCGAATTTATTACATCAACAGACAGTTCGCCGATATGAAAAAAATATGGATACTTTCGATTTCGTTCCTCTTTTTACAAGCCTGCGTGCCGGCCAAAAAGCTCGTCTATTTGCAAGACGACGGCAGTACGCCCGAAAAGTTGGCGCATACGGAATACCGTTTCAAGCCCAACGATTTGATTTATGTTCGCATTAAAACCCGGGAGCCCAAAATGAACGAGTTGTTCGGCGGAAAAGACAATATCAACTTGACGTCGGGAAGCAATTTATATTTTCAAACCAATCAAGTAAACCGGGAAGGCTTTATCGAACTGCCGTTGATAGGAAAAATTCAAGTATCGGGCAAGACCGCCGGAGAAATCAAAACGCAAATCGAAAACATTTTGCTGGCGGGATTTTTCAAGAACAAACAGGACTTTTACGTGGTGGTAAAACCCGCAGGCATCAACGTTACCGTTTTGGGTGAAGTAAACAACCCCGGGTCCGTCAATTTGTTAAAAGAAAACCCCAACGTATTGGAAGCCATTGCACAGAGCGGTGAAATCAAACTCACCGGCGACCGGACCGAAGTCATGATTATCCGGCAAAAACCCGACGGCACACGGGAAATCGATTATCTGGACCTCACCCGGCGCGAAGTTATGAACTCGCCTTATTTTTATTTGGAAAATAACGACATCGTTTACGTAAAACCGCTTCCTCAAAAATCATTGGGTACGGGGACAACTTTGGTTAACACCATATCCACCCTGATGGGGCTCACTTCGTTTCTCATATCAATATATTTGTTAACCGCAAAATAACCTTATGGAAAAAAACGACAGCCATAAATTACTGTTCGAAGACCTGATTAATATAAAACTCATCATATTCCAAATCTTAAAATTTTGGAAGGTTTACGTAGCGGTTCTTTTGATATTCCTGTGGATTGCCTACGAATACAACAAGCGCCAGGAAAACATCTACGAGTTGGATGCCCTCATCAGCGTTAAGGACGAACAAAATCCCTTTTTCACCACCAACATGAGCTTGGTTTTTAACTGGGGAGGCCCCAGTGACAAGGTTAACACCATCATGACCGTTTTTAAATCCCGCCGGCACAACGAAAAAGTGGTCAAACAATTAAAATTTTACATCCGGTATTACGAAAAAGGCAAATATTACGACATCGACCTTTACGGAAAAATTCCTTTCGAGGTGGATTTAAATCCGGGTGCATTCCAAGCCGTAGGCATTCCGTTTCAGGTGCGCTTTCTCTCGGACGACACCTTTGAACTTTCCTATCGTTTGGATGAAAAAACCGAGAAAATCAAACTGTATAACTACGAAACCGAAACGTCACGAATCATTTCCGCCGCCGACATCCCCGCTTCGTTTTCCAAAACATACCAAACCGGTGAAAAAATCGAAACCCCGCTATTTCAAGGAACCGTTAAACGCTTGAAAGACCGGCCCCTGCAAACGGAAAAGAATTATTATTTCAAATTTTCGGATTTTCACGCCACGGTCAACGCCTACCGAAACGTTTTCGTGGACAATTACAAGAACAACACGTCGATGATCGTGTTGAAACGCAAAGGAAAAAATCCGCTCAAAATTCAAGATTACCTCAATACGTCCATCCGTATTTTACAGGAAAAATTATTGCGCGACAAAAACAGTTTTGCCACCAATACCATACGGTTTATCGATTCCACGTTGGTTTATTTAAAAGCCGACTTAAAACAATCCGGACTAAAACTTCAAGAATTCCAAAAAAAACGCAAGGAATTCGCCCTCGATAATCCGTCGGCCAGTCTTTACAGCCAATTATTGGAACTCGACAAAGAAAAATCTCTGTTGGAAACCCAACGCCTGTATTACGAATCCTTGTTAGATTATTTGCGAACCAACCAATTGACCCGCATACCTTCCCCTTCCATAGCGGGCATCGACGACCCGATGGTAATACAAAATACCAAAAAACTCACCGAACTCTCGTTGCAGCGCGAAGAATTGAAAAAAATGCTCAACACCGGCTCAATCGCTATGGAAGAACTGGACACCCAAATCGAAAATATTAAAGAAGTGCTTACGGGCAACATTCGTTCGGCAATGAACAACCTCCAACGCCAAATGATGTTTGTGCAACAAAAAATCAACGTCTTGGAAAGCAAACTCAATCAACTGCCCGCCGAAATCAAACAATTTATCGACCTCAAACGGGAATTTAAAATAAAGGACGAAATTTACAGTTATCTGCTTCAAAAACGCAACGAAGTCAACATCGTTAAAGCGTCCAACCAGTCCAACCTCAAAGTATTGGACGAAGCCAAATATACCGGACAAGGTCCCATCGCCCCCAAAAAGAGCGTTAATTACTTGGCGGCCTTAATGTTGGCCATCTTTCTTCCCACCCTGTTGTTAGTAATCAAAATCTTAAACGACGACACGATCAAAGACGAAACCGAAGTCAAAAAAATAACATCAATCAACATCCTGGGCATCATTTTCCATTACGATTCCAACAACATGATGCCGGTTTTGAAAGAATCCGTCGGTAGCCGGCTGCGTGAAGCCTTCAGCATCCTGAGAACAAACATACGGCTGATGCTCCCCCCCCTCAAAAAAGACGGAAAAACCATCTTGGTCACCTCCACCGTGTCGGGCGAAGGAAAAACCTTCATCTCAAGCAACCTGGCCGCAATCAATGCCATGAGCAAACAAAAAACCATCCTCTTGGAATTCGACATTCGCAAACCCAAATCGCACAAATATTTCGGTTTGGACAAAAACAAAATCGGACTGATCGATTTCATCGAAAACAAATCCTTACAAGCCGCCCAAGTCATCTTCCCCACCGGCATAGAAAACCTCGATATTATCCTCGCCGGCAAAAACGCCACTTCCATCAAAAAAGAAATCGCCGGTATTTTGGAAGACAAACGAATTGCCGAACTTATGGAAACCCTCAAACAAAAATACGACTACATCTTCATCGACACCCCGCCCATCGGTTTGGTACCCGACACCTTGATACTAAACCAATACGCCGACCTTATGCTCTACGTGGTCAAGGAAGGCTACAGCAAACGTTCTTACCTGCACGTGCTGAACGAATACCTCAACAAAAAACTCATCGACAAGGTGGGCATCGTATATAACAATTACAAAATCGACATTATCAAAAAATACGTGTATCACAGCAAATACACCTACGCGTATGCCAAAGACGGCTATAACATTTACACCGTCAAACGCGGAAATGTGTTTACCAAATTAATTTACAAGATTAAAAACCTTATCACAAAATGGCGCAAGAAAATATAGCAATCATCGGACTGGGATATGTGGGACTGCCGTTGGCCGTGGAATTTGCAAAAAAATTTCCCGTAACCGGTTTCGACATCAACAAAGCAAGGGTGAACGAATTACGAAACGGAACGGACTCCACGCTCGAAGTGGAAAACACCGATTTACAAGCCGTTCTTAAAAAAAAACCGGACGATTCAAACGGTTTATTCATCACTTACCGTGCCGACGATTTATCCGGTGCCGACATCTACATCGTAACCGTTCCCACCCCCACCGACCAATACAACCGGCCCGTTTTATCACCACTAAAAGAAGCCAGCAAAACCGTAGGAAAATATTTAAAACCGGGCAACATCGTCATTTACGAATCCACCGTTTATCCCGGACTAACCGAAGAAGTGTGCGTCCCCATTTTACAACAAAACTCGGGTCTGACGTTGAACAAAGACTTTTTTGTAGGCTACTCCCCCGAACGTATCAATCCCGGCGACAAAAAACACCGCCTGACCAATATCACCAAAGTTACCTCCGGCTCCACACCCGAAACCGCCCGGAAAATCGACCAATTGTACAGGACCATTATTAAGGAAACCCACTTGGCACCATCCATCAAAGTGGCCGAAGCCGCCAAAGTAATCGAAAACGCCCAACGGGATATCAACATCGCTTTTGTGAACGAATTAGCCAAAATCTTTAATCTGTTGAATATCGACACAATGGACGTATTGGACGCCGCCGCCACCAAATGGAACTTTTTGAAATTCACCCCCGGACTGGTGGGCGGACACTGCATCGGGGTGGACCCGTTTTATCTGGCCCAAAAAGCGCAAGAGGTAGGCTATCATCCCGAAATTATCCTAGCCGGAAGGCGAATGAACGACGGAATGGGCAGATATGTAGCCGCCGAAACCGTCAAACTGATGATTCAACACGACATTCCCGTCAAAAACAGTAAGGTCCTGGTCTTGGGAATCACCTTCAAAGAAAACACGCCCGACATACGTAACACGCGCGTGGTGGACGTAATTGACGAACTCAAAACCTACGGCATTCGCGTGGACGTGTTCGACCCCTGGGCCGACCCCAACGAAGTATCAGAAGAATACCAGTTGAAATTAATCGATGACCCCGAAAAAAACGCACCCTACGACGGCATTATCCTGGCGGTGGCCCACAAAGAATTTCTCCGCTTGAATTTCGAACGGCTGAAAACCGCCCGGGGAGTAATCTACGACGTAAAATCCTTTTTGCCTCGCAATCTTGTCACCAAACGCCTTTAATGTATGTACAAACGACGATTTCACAACGAAGATTTACAAGCTTACACCTTTTTAGTCACCGGCGGCGCCGGATTCATCGGCTCGCATATCGTGGAATATTTGCTTACGCACAAAGCCGGTAAAGTTATCGTATTGGATAACCTTTCCACCGGTTCAAAAAAAAACGTCGAACTTTTTATCAATCATCCCGCTTACGAATTTATTGAAGGCGACATAAGAGACAAAGATTTGGTTCAATCCTTGGTCAACCAATCGGATTTCGTATCCCATCAAGCGGCATTAGGGTCGGTACCCCGGTCCATCAAAGATCCGCTAACCACTAACGACGTAAATATCACCGGATTTCTCAACGTGCTGAACGCCGTCAAAAATGCCCCCAAAACCCGTCGAATGGTGTATGCGGCCTCGAGTTCCACTTACGGCGACAGCCAAGAACTACCCAAAGTGGAAGACCGCACGGGAAACCCCTTGTCGCCTTATGCGGTAACCAAGTTGGTAAACGAACTCTACGCCCGGGTGTTCGGGCAATTATACGACACCGACACCGTCGGGTTGCGATACTTCAATGTTTTCGGCCCCCGGCAAAACCCCGAAGGTCCTTATGCGGCCGTAATTCCTTTATTCATTTCGGCTTCGGTCAAAGGCCAAAATCCCGTCATTCACGGCGACGGTATGCAAACCCGCGATTTTACTTATGTGGAAAACGCCGTGCAAGCCAACATCAAAGCCTTCTTTGCCGGTCCCGAAGTCAAAAATCAAGTGTTTAACATCGCCGCCGGCCGGAGAACTTCTCTGTTGGACTTGATACGGATTATTGAAAAAATCTCGGGACGAACATTAACGCCCCGCCACACCGGCCCGCGCCCCGGCGACGTACGCGATTCTTTGGCGGATATTTCCAAGGCCCGGAAACTTTTGGGCTATGACGACATTGTCCCGTTAGAAGAAGGCTTGCAACATACCTATGAATATTTCAAGCAACATGCAAACGAAATATAAAATTCTTCGCATCGACCCGGTACATCCTTCATTAGACGAAATATTAACACGAAAAGGATTTCAAATCGACCAAGACCTTTCACGGGATTACAATGAAATCATCAAAAAAATTCACTTGTACGACGGCTTGATATTACGAAGTGCCGTCAAGGTGGACAAACAATTGATTGACAAAGCTTTCCGGCTCAAATTTATTGCCCGCGTCGGTTCGGGAACGGAAGGAATCGATTTAACCCATGCCGCAAGCAGAGGCATCCGCGTGTTCAGTGCGCCCGAAGGCAACCGCAATGCCGTAGCCGAAATGACCGTTGGCTTGCTTATCGGGTTATTACGAAACATCAACAAAGCCGATAATGAAATCAAGTCGGGACGGTGGTTGCGCTCGAGCAATCGCGGATTTGAATTGGAAGGAAAAACCCTGGCTATTATCGGATACGGAAACACCGGAAAGGCTTTGGCCAAAAAGCTTGCCGGATTTGAAATGAACTTGATATTTTACGACATCCGGACGGGATTGGAAGACGAATTTGCCCGCCAAACGGATATGGAAGAAATATTTCAAACCGCCGACATACTGAGTTTACACGTACCGCTTACCGAAAAAACGCGTTATTTGGTCAACAAAGATTACATTTCCCGGTTCAAAAAACATTTTTTCCTCATCAACACCTCACGCGGCGAAGTGGTCAAAACGGAAGATTTGGTTATGGCACTGGAACAGGGAAAAATCAAAGGGGCGGCATTGGACGTTATCGAATACGAAAACCCCGCCTTCGGCGATATGATTTGGCAAGGCAATATACCCGGAAGTTTACGGAAATTAATGGAAATGCCGCAGGTAATACTTACGCCGCACATTGCAGGCATTACGTATGAGAGTTCGGTAAAATTAGCCCGGGTCACCGCACAAAAAATTTTATCGTTTTTTGAAAATACATAAAAAAAAACCGCCGGAAA
>JAMONI010000257.1 GCA_027065935.1 Flavobacteriales bacterium
ACGAAAATTGTTGTCGGCATATTTTAAGGATAAAAAAGTTCACGTGAAGGCCGTAAAGGAAAAATTATATGAAATCAGAAAAAATAAAGCGGATGAATGAAAAAAATGAGTTGACCTTAAGGAGCCACGGCAAAGTATTGCTCACCGGCGAATATGTAGTGCTAAAAGGCGCCAAAGCGCTTGCATTGCCCGTAAAATTCGGTCAAGTCCTTAAGGTGGAAACGGTAAAAGACGAGTTAACCCGGTGGGAAAGCCTGCTAAAAAACCGCAAAGTATTGCTACGTTTGGTGATGAAAAAAGACCTGAGTGCCGTAGAAGAAACTTATCCCGATAATGCAGGCAACGAAATCATCAAAATTTTGCAAGTACTCAAAGAACTACATCCCGGTTTGTTCGGACGCGCCTACCGTATCGAAACCAAATTCGAGTTCGATTTATCCTTAGGTTTGGGGTCGTCTTCCACTTTGATAGCCAATTTGTCCAAATGGGCGCAGGTCAATCCCTTCGAACTCTTGGACAGAACCTTCAACGGTAGCGGCTATGACGTAGTGACCTCATTGAGCGGAAAACCGGTACTATTTCAAAAAACCGGATACGGACGGCAATGGCAATTTGTCAAGTTTTATCCCAAATTCCACAAGCATTTGTTTTTTATTCACCTCAACAAAAAACAATCCACTTATCAAGCCGTTCGTAAATTTATGCATGTGGAAATAAGTGGTGAAAAAATCGGAGCCATAAACGCGATTACCGAAGAAATTCTGGCGGTAAATAACTTATCCCGTTTCCAAGAGTTGATCGACGCACACGACAAGATAATCGGTAAAATCATACGGAAAAAACCCGTCAAACAGCGTTTGTTTCCCGACTATCCCGGTGCCATCAAAAGCCTGGGCGCTTGGGGCGGCGATATGATCTTGGCCGCCGGTGACCCCGATACCACGCCGCAATATTTTCAGGAAAGAGGTTACAAAACCGTATTTCCTTTTGCCAAATTAATTTTGAAAACATAGCAAACCGGTTTTTATTAAATTTGCACAAAATTGAAAATTATGGGAAAAGGAGACCGAAAAACAAGACGCGGAAAAATCTGGCGCGGTTCTTACGGCAAAACTCGCCCCAGAAAAAAGAAAACCGCCAAATTGGAAAAAACCGAAAATTAATTTTTGGTTTTTCTGCAAATCTTTTTTACATTTGCAACCGCAATCGAGTTGAAAGCTTGCTCAAGGGCGATTAGCTCAGCTGGTTCAGAGCACCTGCCTTACAAGCAGGGGGTCACTGGTTCGAATCCAGTATCGCCCACCGTTACGTGACCACCCATACGGGTGGTCTTTTTTATTTTAGTTCGGTATCGGATGAATTTTCGTCCGAGTAATTGGGATTATAGCACTTGAACGGAACTTCTTTTTCATTGAATACAATACCGTAGTCTTCCAGTTCTTTAAGTACGGGTTCATATACTTCGGAAGCGATGGGAATATGCACGCCCGGTTCGTTGATTTCACCTTTAAGAATTTTAAGGGCCGCGATGCCTACGGGGATCCCCACGGTTTTGGCCATTGCGGTGTAAGTTTGGTTCTCACCGATCACCACCATCGTGGCGTCGATTTGCTTTTTCTTGCCTTTTAACTCGAAACCGAACTTATGATACATGACTATCATGTCTTTGTCTTCGGGAGATAAGGTCCATTTGTCTTCCAAAATTTTTTGAAGAATTTGGGCGGGCGTTGCATTTTTCAATCCGATTTTTTTCTTATTGTCAAAAAGTTCGAGTTCTTCCAATTTAAACCAAATCTCGTCGTTTTGTCCGATTCCGGTATGCATGCGGAGTTTGGTTTCCACGCTGTCGTACGGGGAGTAGGGGAGGAAAGCATTGAGAAAATCCCTTTTGGTCATGTTTTCCGAATTTTCCATGATATAAGAGTCGTCCGTCATGCCGAGTTGCACAAAGATGTTCCAAGCTCTTGAGAAGCCCACCCGCCGTATGGTTCCTCTGAAAAAAGTGCGCACGTCTTCCAGTCCGTACACCGATTGGTATTTTAGGGAATCTCTATTGGGGTAAGCTTCAAACAGGCCGTAACCGTCGATTTCCAAAAATTCGGTTCGGGTAAACAGTTTTTGATACGGGATGTATTTGTAGGTGCCGGCTTGCAGGAATTTGGCCACTCCACCTTGACCGGCCAAGACAACGTTGCGCGGATTCCAAGTAAATTTGTAATGCCAAAGGTTGTTATCGCTTTCGGGGGCTACCAGTCCGCCCGTGAACGATTCGAAAAAAATCATTTTTCCGCCTTGGGCTTTGATTTGGTTGATGGTTTTCATCGCACTCATGTGGTCGATGCCCGGATCCAAGCCAATTTCGTTCATAAATACCAAGCCTTTTTCCTTAACGTCACGCTCCATCGACTTTAAGGCATCGCTGATATAGGAAGCCGTCACTATGTGTTTGCCGTAGGTTAATGCATCCTTGGCCACTTCGGTATGGAACCGTGCCGGAAGCATCGAAATCACCACGTCGCTTTTTTTGATGAGATTCCTTCGTTTTTGCTCGTCGAATATGTTCAAATCGACCAAAGTGACATGAGGATAATCGTCGCCGAGTATTTTTCCGGCCAAACCCAAGTTCATGTCGGCAATGATGTAGTTGAATTGTCCGTTTTTGGATTTTTCGGCCAAGTATCGAATAAGGTATGATGTGGATTTTCCCGCACCGATTTGCAATACGGTTTTCATAGTGATAAATTGTTTTGACAAATTTACATTAATCGGTTATAAATGAAAATGCATTGTTTAATAAAAAACCGCCTCGAACAAACGGGGCGGTTTTTTTGAACGGACGGATAAAAGGGAATCCTTACATTTTGTAGAGGACGGACAAGTAGTAAATACTGCCCACTTTGCCCGTTCCGGGGGCCACCATGTAATCTTTACCGAAGATATTGCTACCGCCGGCTTTAAGAAGCAGGTTGTATCGGGGGATTCTATAGTGGACCACGGCGTCGAAAACGTGTCTTTCCGGCACGTAATCGCTGGCGAATGTGGCTTCCCAGTAGAATTTGTTCATGAACGTATAGGTCATGTTGAAGCCAGCATTTTCAAGTCCGAACAGTTCCCGGGTGCCGAGCAAAAATTTGAAGGTATTTTCTGGCGTGTTGAAAAAGGTCTTGTAATCGGGATATTTTTCGTTGTCAAATTCCATTTTGGCGTGACTGTAAATCAAGTTGACGTCGAATTTTCCTATTTTTTTGCCCAGATTGATGTCCAATCCGTACGAGGTGATGGGTACGTCAACGTTGGTATAAACGCCGAAGGGTTTGCTGGCCCCCGTGGCCAAAGCCATAACGCCGCTCATATCGTTAACATCGCCTACGGTTTTGGGCACGGCCATCACCACTTGTTGGGTGATGAAGTTATTGTAAAGGTTGCGGTAACCTACAACGTCGAGGTTCCAGCCGGCTATGAAAGGTCCGCGATAACCGATTTCCAAGGATTGCACTTTTTCGGCGCCGAGGGGTTTTATATCGGCGACTTTCAAAAGGGCGGGGTCGCCCGCTTGAGCAAAGGCCAATACGGATTCCAAGGTATAGGAGTTGGTGTAGGCATCGCGTCCCGTGATGGTTACGGTGTTGCTTCCTACGATAAGCTCTTCGCTGTAGCGGTCCCAGTTATCGGGATGGGCGCCTACCAGGGTGGCACGGCCTACATCCAAGCCGATATACCAGTCTTGCGTGGTGGGATTACGGAATCCGGTTTGGTAGGCGATTCGGAAACTGTGCTTTTTATCTGCATCCGGCAAAACCACCAATGCAAAACGCGGTGAGTAATTGGCGTTTAATCTGTCTTGTTGGTCGTAACGGAATGAGGAGGTAAATTTCACGTGACCGTCGAGTAATTTTTGAATGTACTGGATGTAAGCGCCTTTTTCTTTGATGTGAATCGGTCCGTCGTAGTCGGTGAAGATGGTTCCTTGAGAGTTGAGCGCAAATTGCCGGTAAGAACCGCCCACTTGAATTAATCCGTTTTCTATCAGGTTTTTAAAGTCGTAATTTCCTTCCAAGTGAAAGAGGGAAGTTTTGTCCACAAACTTGGCTCCGGTTTTAAAGTTCGGGTCGCCGGTAACTTCGTCAAAGGCTTTTTGGAAGGCTTCGCTACCGGGTTCAAACCGGCCGTTGTCGGCATATTGGCGTGCTACCGAATGGGCTTGGTCGGAGGGGAGTCCGTTGATTAGAACGGCGGCGGCATAAGCTTGGGCGTATTGGGTGAACCAGTCCACGTCGGATTTCCATTTGCGGTTGATGTTGATGGCTGCAAAGCGCATATCGTAACTTTTTCCGGCATCTTCGGACGTGTAGTAGGCCCGGACAAAATAATTGTCGTCTTTGAGTTCGAGCTTGTGTTGATGCAAGAACAAGTCTTTCAAATTATACCGGTTGGTACCTTGATAAATGGCTTGTCCCATGCCGAATCGCGAAAGCCAAATGAGTTCCATGTTACTTTCGT
>JAMONI010000258.1 GCA_027065935.1 Flavobacteriales bacterium
CGGCAAAATCGCCTTTCATACTTTTGGCTTGGTAATCGGTAAGGTCCAATTCTTCGTATCCGGTTCGTGAAACGCGGATAACGCCCAGCAGGTTGTAGGGCGGTCCCAAGGTGGTATAATCGATATTGGTGGCCACTTCATCGCCGTAAATATTCAATCCGTCATAAGAAGGGTTGCTTTCACGGCTGCCGCGTTTGGAGGCATTGAGCGGATGGAAGTCAAAATCTCTATAGTCTTTGGCAAACCAATCGGTGGCTTTCAGGTAGGAGAAGTTGACTTTGAACCCCAATTTCTCACCCGCTTTGGCATAGCGAACACCGACTTCATACATCGGATGCGTACCGCCCCAATCCTGGCGGGTCATTCCGAATTTGACTGATGTGTTTAACCCGGGATATTTAAAAGGGCTTTTGCTACGAATATAAAGCAATCCGTTGAAGGCGTTGGCGCCGTAAAGGGCGGAACTCGTTCCGGGAAGTAATTCCACACTTTCCACGTCCAATTCGTTGGCACCCACCAAGTTGCCCAGAGGAAAGTTAAGGGCGGGCGAGGAATTGTCGATTCCGTCGATGATTTGAAGCACACGATTGTTGGCAAACGTGGCAAAACCGCGCGTGTTGATGGATTGGAAAGTTAAACTGTTGGTATTCATCTGCACACCTCTCAGTTTTACCAAATCGTCGTAAAAAGTGGGTGCGGTAGCAAATTCTATTTGTTTGGCCGAAACGCGTTCGATGGTTACGGGCGATTCACGCAAGCGCTCGGCGGCACGTGAAGCCGTGATAACCAGTTCTTCCAAAGTTTCGGCCGATTCTTTCATAATTACTTCAAGGTTGGAAACGGATGCGTTGAATTTTTTTTCCACCGTCTCATAGCCTACATAACTGAACACGACGCTGACCGGAAAGCGTTCTACGTGCAAAGAAAAATTTCCGTTAAAGTCACTCACCGTTCCTTTATTCGTTCCTTTGACATAAATATTTACTCCGGACAGGGGTTCTCCTTGTTCGGACTTTACGGTTCCGCTTACGGTGTTTTGTTGCGCTTGGAAATTTAAACTTAAAAACAGAAGTAAGATAAAATAGGGAATTCTTTTCATAATCTCATATTTTTCTGGTTTTGTCGATTGCAAAATATAAATTTTTTTTTAATTGGCAATTATGACCTCATCATCCCTTCGATTTTTTATTTTTCGGGGTTTATTTTCCGGATTTTTCAATATCCGGCTCAATCCTGTCTTTATTTAGTTGCCATATTGTTTTGAACTTACGGGTTGTATTGGAGTGATACGTAGTAAATGCTACCGATTTTTCCCGAACCGGGGGCTACGATGTAATCTTTGCCGGTGATATTGCTTCCACCGATTTTCATCCGGATACGGTATTTCGGTATTTTGAAGTATATCATGGCGTCGAAAATATGCCGTGAAGGAATTTCTTCCGTAGCAAAAGGGGCTTCCCATAGGAAACGGTCGAGGAAAGTATAGGTTAGGCTGAAACCGGCATTTTCCGAGCCGAACATGTGATGGCGTGACCAAATGAGTTTCCATGTATTTTTCGGTGTGTTGAAATAGGGTTTGTAATCCGGGTACCGGGCTCTGTCCAATTTCATCTCGGCATAGCCGTAGATAAGGTTCAAGTCGGACTTGCCGATTTTTTTATTGACGGACATGTCCATGCCGTAGGTTACAATGGGCACGTCGGCGTTGGTGTAAACTCCGAAGGGTTTTGAAGCGCCCGATGCTAAAGCGGCTACACCCGAAGCATCGTTGACGTTGCCTACGGATCCGGGTACGGCGATCACCACTTGTTGGGTGATGAAGTCGGCATAGGCGTTACGGTAGCCCGCTATGTCGAAGTTCCAGTTGGAGCCGAAGCTTCCGCGATAACCTACTTCGACCGATTTTACCTTTTCGGGGCCTAAGGGTGCGATTTCGGCTTTTTCGAGCAATGCGGGATCGCCCGATTCGATAAAGGCAAAATAGGATTCCGCGGTGTAGGCATTGGTATAGGCGTCGTTACCCGTAATGGTGACGGTGTTGCTCCCTACGATGAGTTCTTCCGAGTATTTTCCGGGGTTATCGGGATGGGCGCCTACGAGGCTGATGTTACCTACGTTCAGTCCTATGTACCAATCTTGTGTGGTGGGATTACGAAAGGCGGTTTGATAAGCGATTCTAAAACTGTGTTTTTTTTCATAACCGGGCATCACTACCAAAGCTATTCGAG
Source organism: Flavobacteriales bacterium (assembly GCA_027065935.1). Lineage (GTDB taxonomy): Bacteria > Bacteroidota > Bacteroidia > Flavobacteriales > Flavobacteriaceae > JAADED01. The sequence goes on from JAMONI010000258.1 coordinate 2,229, forward strand.
GCGAGTAATTGGCTTTGAGTTGGTCTTGCCTGTCGTAGCGGAAGGACGAGGAGAATTTAACGTGACCGTCGGCCAATTTTTGAATATATTGGATGTAGGCACTGTTTTCTTTTATATGAATGGGGCCGTCGTAGTCGGTAAAGATGGTGCCTTGCGAATTGAGATTGAACTGCCTGAAAGCACCTCCGATCTGGATCAGGCCGTTTTTGATGAGATTTTTGAAGTCGTAATTGGCTTGAAGGTGGAACAGGGATGTTTTGTCCACGAATTTGGCTCCGGTTTGGAAGTCGGGATCACCGGTAACTTCGTTAAAGGCTTTTCGATACACTTCGCTTCCGGGTTCCAAACGTCCGGTGTCGGCGAATTTACGTGCGACGGTGTGGGCTTCATCGGTGGTCATTCCGTTTACCAAAACGGCCGAGGCGTAGGCTTGGGCGTATTGGGTAAACCAATCCCGGTCGGATTTCCATTTGCGGTTGATATTGATGGCCGCAAAGCGCAGGTCGTAACTATTGCCGGCGTTTTCGGTGGTATAATATGCACGGATAAAATAACGGTCGTTTTTGAGTTCCAATTTGTGATGTTGCAAAACGAAATCCACCAAATTATGCCGGTTGCCTTCTTGATATACGGTTTGCCCCGAAGCCAATCGTGACATCCAAATCAGTTCCGTATGACTACGTTTGCCCCGGGGTTTGAAGTGCAAAGCAAAGTCGGTTTTGAAACTTTTGGCTTTGTAGTCGGTGAGGTCGGCTTCTTCGTATCCGGTACGTGAAACGCGAATAACACCCAGTGTGTTGTAAGGCGGTCCGAAGGGGGTAAAATCTATGGTGGCGGCCACTTCGTCACCGTAAATGTTAAGTCCGTCATAAGAGGGGTTGGAAGTTCGGGTTCCCCGTTTGTCGGCATTGAGCGGATGGATGTCGAAATCCCTGTAGTCTTTGGCCGACCAGTCGGTGCCTTTCAAATACGAGAAGTTGATTTTAAATCCGAACTTATTTCCGGCTTTGGCATAGCGTAAGTTCACCTCTTGCAGGGGATGCGTGCCACCCCATTCTTGGGAGGTCAGTCCGAATTTGATTGAGGTGTTCAAGCCGGGATATTTGAAAGGACTTTTGCTTCGGATGTAGAGTAGTCCGTTGAAGGCATTGGCGCCGTAGAGCGCTGAAGCGGCGCCGGGCAGAAGTTCCACGCTTTCTACATCAAGTTCGTTGATTCCCAGCATGTTACCTACTGCAAAGTTTAAGGCCGGCGAAGCATTATCGATGCCGTCGATGAGTTGAACCATCCGTTTGTTGGAAAACCGGGCAAATCCTCGGGTGTTAACCGATTGAAAGGTAAGGCTGTTGGCATTAACCTGAACGCCTCTCAATTTGCCCAGTTCTTCATAAAAATTGGCCGTTACGCTCAACGAGATTTGTTTGGCCGATAATTTTTCCACCGCTACGGGGGTTTCTAACAAACGTTCGGAAGCGCGCGAGGCCGAAATAACGAGTTTTTCCAGATTTTCGGCGGTTTCTTCCATGACGATTTTTAACCGGGGTACCGGAGCGTAAACTACCTTTTCCACGGTTTTGTATCCGATATATCGAAACACCAACAAGGCGGGAAGCGAGTCCGTTTCGATATGAAATGCACCTTCAAAGTCGGTGATACCTCCCTTTTGCGTTCCTCTTATGTTGATATTAACTCCTACCAAAGGTTCACCTTTTTCCGAGACAACCACCCCGCTTATCTTATATTGAGCCGGTAAGACGGAGGTGAACAATAGTGCCAAATAAAAAACGATTCGTTTCATACTTAACAAGATTTAGTATTTTTACGTTGGAAAAGTAGGATAATAAATCGTCCGATAAATTAACATAGTTTAAGAAAATGAATGTGCTGAAACCGGTCAATTCGCTTCGATACAAGATTTTTATCTCGATGTTGGGTATTTTGATTATTTCATCGTTGGTGATATTGATTACCACCGTGGTTCAATATCGCGAACAGTCCAAAGATTATAATTACAAGCGCTTGGACCGGAAGGAAAAAGCTTTAAGAGCCTCGATCAATGTTACGTTGCGCCGAAGTATTTTTCCCGTAACCACCGAAAACTTACCCTTGATATTTAAGGATGAAATTCATCAATTGGCCGGGATTCACAATCTGAATTTTGAAATTTACGATTTGGAAGGCCGCTTGCTGGTCAGTTCGGTACGAGGGTTCGGAAAGGATACGGTGATGAGTATTATTCCGCCCCGGATGTTGGACAGTTTGTCCAAAACACCCGAAAAAAAATTACGCATCGAAGAAAAAAACCTCAAGGGCGACTTTATATCGGCTTACAGTTACATTACCGACCTGCGGCATAAACCCGTGGGTATTTTGCATGTTTTGTACGAGTCGCGTTCGGAATTTTACGAGCATGAAATGAAGGAATTTCTGTGGCGCTTGGCCAAAGTGTATATGTTTTTGATTGTATTGGCCGTTATGATTACGTTTTTAATTTCCAAAAACATCACCA
>JAMONI010000259.1 GCA_027065935.1 Flavobacteriales bacterium
CGTGTTCACATCATAGGGTCTGGCAAATTGCACTACGGCATATTCACCGTCGTCCACATGAACGCTGGAACCGCAAGAGCCGGTACCGTCCTCATAGCACAGTCCGCTGGAGGGCGAACCGTTGAGGGAAGGTAAATCCGTTCTGTTTCCCGTTCCGAAGTCTTCCAGAAATATTACTTGGGCGGAAGACTCGTTTAGCATTAAAACCAGCCCGAAAATCAGAGCAAGAACGCTTTTTACGGTGTACTTGCTTAGATTCGGAGCGGTTTTCATTGTTTGGAGTTCTCTCATAATCATAATTATTTATCGTTTATTATTTGTTAGCAAAAAGGAGCGTTGTTAAAATTGATAAAAAATTTGTTAATAGCTGATATGTTTGTGATTTTAATTTCCCCCTCATATCTTCCGTTTGATTTAATTTTTTTCAGTTTTTAATATCTCAATTTACATTATTTCCAACATCTTTATTTCACTTTCAAAAGTCATTTAATTTTTTACTCATCATATTGAATTATTAACAATCACAAGATTTTATTTTCGACATAAATAAAAATTCAAAGTTTTTTTTATCCGGAGCGTCATTTTGATTATTTATGGGATTAATATAGTTATTTTTTTTAGAAGTTCAACCATTCGTTATGTTAAATTTAAAAATTTATTTTAATACTTTTTCGACGATATGCAAAGGCTTTGTTAACGGACTTGTTTGGATAATTTAATTTTTTTTATAAGGCGGTATCATCAGGACTCGCCAATAATGTGTATTTTTGTATAGCAATAACCGAAAGATGAAGTGGCATACACCCTTGCATTTACTAAAAAACTTGGGGCTTAGGCGAGCTTCGTTATTGGAGCGGGAATTCGGGTTAAAGACATTTAAGGATTTACTTTATTTTTTTCCCTATCGTTATATCGACCGAAGTAAGATTTACAAAATCAACGAATTGTATTTGGCTACGGCCGAGGTTCAGGTGAAGGGCAGGTTTACCGGATTTCAAGAGATTCAAGGCAAAAGAGGTAAACGCTTGGTGGGTTTTTTTGAAGACGGCACCGGAATTATCGAAGTGCTCTGGTTTAAGAATTACGCTTGGGTTAAAAAGGCTTACAAACCGGACGAGGAATATGTTTTGTACGGAAAAATTTCCGGTTCGGGACATTCCTTTAGCATGATTCATCCGGAGGTGGAGCAAGCCGATATGTTTTTCAAGCAAGGCCGTCAAGGTCTTATGCCCGTTTATCCATCTACGGAGAAATTGATTAAAGCGGGGATTACCAAAAAGGTAATGCAAAACATAATGCGGGAATTATTTAGTCAAACCGGTTATTCCTTCCGGGAAACCTTACCGAAAGCTATTATAGAGAAGAACCGTTTGATTTCCAAATCGGAAGCTTTGCGATACATTCACTTTCCGCCCGATTTGAACTTGCTTGCCAAAGCACAATACCGGTTGAAATTCGAGGAGTTATTTTACTTGCAGTTACAACTTTTGTTGAAGCGTCAAAACCGCAAGCAAAAAATACGCGGTTTTGTTTTTGAAAAAATCGGGGATTATTTCCACCGTTTTTACAAAGAAGTCCTTCCTTTCGAACTCACCGAGGCCCAGAAAAGAGTTGTGAGAGAAATCCGTAAAGACGTAAAAAGCGGTCGTCAGATGAACCGGTTGCTACAAGGTGATGTAGGGAGCGGAAAGACCGTAGTAGCCATGATGAGCATGCTGATGGCACTGGACAACGATTTTCAGGCTGCCCTGTTAGCGCCTACGGAAATATTGGCACAACAGCATTATTACACCATAAAAAAATGGAGTGAAAAGTTGGGCTTACGGGTAGATTTGCTAACCGGTTCGACCTCCAACGCGCAAAGAAGAGACATTCATCAAGGATTGGAAACGGGCGACACGCAAATCATTGTGGGTACCCATGCCCTTTTGGAAGACAAGGTGCAATTCAAGAATTTAGGCTTGGCGGTGATCGACGAACAGCACCGGTTCGGTGTTGCGCAACGGGCCAAAATGTGGCGTAAAAACCTTACGCCTCCTCATATTCTTATTATGACGGCCACGCCCATTCCCCGAACGTTGGCACTCACTCACTACGGTGATTTGGACGTTTCGGTTATCGATGAATTGCCGCCCGGCAGGAAACCCGTCAATACTTTTCATGTTTACGACACCCAACGAAAGAAAGTATATGATTTTATCCGGCGTGAAATTAGCAAGGGAAGGCAGGTATATTACGTTTTCCCCTTGATAGAAGAAAGCGAAGTGCTGGATTATGAGAATTTGGAGACGGGCTTTCAAAGGCTTCGGGAAATTTTCCGGAACGAGGCAGTCAAAATCGACATGGTGCACGGCCGGATGAAGCCGGCGGAAAAAGAAGCCGTGATGGAACGCTTCAAGTCGGGACAAACGGACATTTTGGTTTCCACCACCGTGATCGAAGTGGGTGTGGATGTGCCCAACGCATCGGTTATGGTTATTGAAAGTGCGCAACGTTTCGGATTGGCTCAGCTTCATCAACTTCGCGGCCGGGTGGGACGCGGAGCAGAGCAATCATACTGCATCCTCATCACGGACAACAAAATATCGGACGATGCCAAGATACGTCTTCGCACGATGACCGAGACGAACGACGGGTTCAAAATAGCCGAAGTGGATTTGAAACTTCGCGGCCCGGGTAATATTATGGGTACGCAACAAAGCGGTATTGTAAAACTCAAAATCGCCGATTATGTGAAAGATGCGCACATTATGCTTGCGGCACGCAGTGCGGCTTATCGTTTATTGGAGTCGGATCCTATGCTTAGCCTGCCGGAAAATCAAATCATCAGAGAGGTTGTCAAGGAGAACTACAAAAAAAGCGGTTTTTGGAACTATATCGGTTAACGAATCAACGAAAAATGTCCTCTGACCACACGCACGGATTGATCCGGCATTTTTATTTCGGCCACAAACCAATAATCGTCGGCAGGTAAAGGGCTTCCCGCATTGTAGCCGTCCCATCCGGGTGCATCGTGACCGAACACGTCCAGGAGTTTTCCGTAGCGGTCGAAAATACGAATTACGGAACCCGGTCGGCGGTCTATGTTGATAATTTGCCAATAGTCGTTTATCCCGTCGCCATTAGGACTGAAATAAGGCAAAGCGCCCAACACATACACCGTTTGCTCCACCGTGCCGCATCCCAGCCGATCGTTTACGAATACGGTATAAGTTCCGGGAGACAAACCCGTAAAAATATTGCTATCGCCGAAATTAAGGCCGTCAAGGGAAAATTCATATTCACCCGGTCCACTCACCAGAATTTCTATGGAATTGTCATCTCCTTGAAAATCATTTACAATCACATCATCAATCACAGCCGGTTCGGATTGATACACGTCTATTTCTTTTGCGTTGCTACATCCCGCATCATTTACTACCGTAACCGAATAAGTACCGTCCGAAGAAATATAAATACCACGAGTGGCGGCCCCCGTGTTCCATTGATAACTTACAAAACCCGCAGGCGCTTCAACAAATATGGAATCTCCCCGGCACACAATATAGTTTGATTCCATGTTAATCGACGGTTTTTCCAAAACCACAATATCAAATTGCCCCATGTTGATACAAGAAGCGGACATATCTACAATCGTATAATATACGGTTTGCGTATTGGGATTCGTATTCGTGTAAGCCGAAGGGTTGGCAATGGGATTGGTTTGGTTCAAAGCATCGTTCTGAGTTTCGTAAAATGTAATTTCATATTGCGCCGGGCTTCTTCCGTTTAAAATATCCGCTTCGGCGTTATGGAGGTTAAAAGTCGAAATTCCGTCGAAATCATCGTCACATACTTCCAAATCGGACACGGGGAAAACTTCTGGAGGGGTTCCTACAACGATTTCAAATTCGGTGGTGATAAAACAATAAGGGGCCGCTATATTTCGAACAACCGCATAAACGGTTTGCGGCGTATTAGGTGTGGAATTGGAGATATGCGTTATGGGATTAGTGCCGTTTAGCATATCCGTTTCCGATGCATAATAGATTACTTCAAAATCATTCGGACTGGCACCGTTGAGGATTACAGGGGTATGAACCGTAAGGTCGAAATCCACAATTCCGTCAAAGTCGTTATCGCATATTTCCAATGGCGGAGAAACGGGTTGGACAGAAGCGGGAAGTTCCACGAATTCCACTATGATATCGTCACTTCCGGTACAACCCGCCGAGTAGGATACTTCCACCGTATAGGTCCCGGATCCCAAACCTCCGCTATTGACGGATTGCGCTAAATATTGATAGGAATTGGCGCCGGGAATGGGATTTCCGTTAAAGAACCATTGATAACTTGCTCCCGGGAAATTCACTGTTTCCAAGAGTTGCGAATCACCGCAAACGGCATTGCCTCCGGCAATGGTTAAATCGTCACCCAGATTCACTCCCAGGTTAAAACTTCCTCCTTCCAAAAAAATGGCGGAATCATAAATAGCGTCCGCGTGGTCGGCAATAACCAATTTGATATGGTAGGTGGTATTGGGGACCACGACAGCCCGAGCCACTAAGGGTACGGTACGGCCGTCGTAATTGGTATCGGGGAGTCCGTAGCCGGCAAAATATTGCGTATTGTTCGGACAATTGGGTGAAGCGGTTATATTGGTAACACTTACAGGTACCCCGTTAGGCAAAACGGCAATGTTCGTATATGTGGAAGACGAAGCTTCCCGGAGTAAAAAAGCGAATCCGTCGGAGTAAGAACATTCGAAAGTTCCGTCATATTCTTCGGAAGCAATCAAAAAGCGAAATTGAATGGTATCGGTATAGGGAACAAAATCGAACTCGATATATGTAGCGTCGTAAGTTGTTCCCGGAGACAAACCCAAAGCCTGTTCGATATCCGCATCGGAACCCGTGCTTCCGGATAAGTCGGTTGATACCAAGGCGGACGTAGTAATGTTTCCGCCTTCATAAGCCCTTCCCGTTGTAATGACTACACCTTCCTCAAAGGGAAAATTACTGCCGGCGGGGCGTTTGAAATAGCCGTAACTTTTCGTGCCGGATTGCGTGGAATCTCCATATACTACGGCGTGGAAATTACTCACATTGGAACAACTTCCCGTAATTAAAATGTTTTCTATCAAGTATTCCAAGGAGTGCGTGGAATTCGGATCGCCCGGAGGATTGATACCTATGATTTGCTGAGCCGTTCCGTTGAAACTTAAACCCGAAAAAATAAAAAACAGGAACGCTACAACATGGATGTAATTTTGCCCTATTAAGAACTTGGTAGATTTATTCATTGGTTTGTAAGATTAAATTCACACGACACTTAAATTTACCTTATCAGTGAAAAATGTCCCGTGACAATTCTGATTTCGGAATCCGGTTCCACAAGTTCGATATAGTACCAATAATCATCCGACGGTTGCGGTATTCCGTTATAATTACCATCCCATCCGCGGTCCAAGGCGCTCATTTCGTAGAGTTTTTTTCCGTAGCGGTCGAAAATTCGTATGACGGAACCGGGCCGGGCTTCGATGTTGATTACTTGCCAATAGTCATTGTATCCGTCGTTATTGGGCGTAAAGAAGGGCGGAGCGCCTATGATTTTCACTTCCACTTGCACTTTTCCGCACCCGTTTTTGTCGTTTACGTACACCGTATAGTCACCGGGATAAAGGTTTGTGAACACATTACTGTCCTGATACGAAACGTCATCCAACGAATATTCGTAATCGCCGTTGCCCGATACGATCACTTCAATGCTATTGTCATTACCGTTAAAATGGGTTACGAGTACCGAGTCGATTACGGCGGGCTCGGAAATTTCAACCGTTATATCTTTGGAATTTTGACATCCTTTGTCATCGGTTACTTCAACGGAATAATTACCCGGTGTCGAAACGTAAATCCCCTGACCGGATGCGCCCGTGTTCCATTGATAACTTACAAAACCCGCAGGTGCTTCCACGTAAACGGAGTCACCCGGGCAGACGATATATAAATTGTCCATTAAAATTTCGGGTTTGGGATTGACTACCACTTCAAAACTTCCTACATTCACACACTCTGTGTCATTGTTCATTATCGTGTAATATATTTCTTGCGTACCGGGTGTAGTATTTTCGTAAGAAGAGGGATTGGTAATCGGGTTGGTCTGATTTTCGGCGTCACTTTGCGTTTCGTAAAAGACGATTGTATAATCGGTTGATGTCCTTCCGTTGAGGATTTCGGGTTCGGCGTTATGGAGGTTAAATTGTGCCAGTCCGTCGAAATCGTCATCACAAAGTTCCAAAGGAGTAGTTACCGGAAAAATTTCCGGCAAAGGGTTTACGGTTAGTTCCAAGGTCCCGATATCGGAACACCCGGTATTGCCATTGGTCAGCACATAATAAACCGTTTGGCTGTAGGGAGTGGTATTGGTATAAGGATCCGATATTTCGTTGGTTTGCGTTTCGGCATCGGCTTGGGTTTCGTAATATTGCACCGAATAAGTTCCCGGAGCGGGTTGCGTTCCTATCACTTCCGAATCTTTTGAGTGTAAATTAAACGAAGCGATACCATTTCGGTTGATATCACAAACTTCCAGAGGAGTTACGGTTTGGATTTGGGGTAAGGGCAAGACTTCGATAGTAATTTGCCTTGTGACGTGACATCCGTCTGCAAAATACATCACCGAGGTAACCGTAAAAGACCCGGAAATTGAATAATCGTGTTGCACTTGCACTTGGGTGGGATTGGAGGGTGACGGATAAGAAGTCAAGGTGTTTCCGTCGCCGAAATCCCAATCCACTTGCGTAATGGTTTTGTTGGATTCCACGGAAAAGGAAACCGTTTCACCCGGACAAACCGCATTGGTATTTACATTGTTTTCATCCGTAACGGCAATCTGCACAAAAAAGGATTGGATAAACTGCGGCAGCCCTTGCCGGCATACCATCCCGGAAGGCAAGGAAACCGAGAACCTGTTTACGTTGGCCGCCGCACCTTGTTCATTGGGATTGTCTATCGTGGAAAGGGTATTGGTTCCCGTGCTGTAAGAGAAGGATTCGGCTATATAAATTTTTCCGTCGATACCCAATTGCAATGCACCGCGATATCCGGTAGCGCTCGACGGAAGCAAATTGGTATAGTTTAAATTGTTCGATTGCAAATCATACTGTAACAGGTAAACCCTGGACGAAGAAGAATCGCCGAAGACATACATAAAACGTCCGTCGGGTGAGAATTCTATACCGTAGGGCATAAATCCGGGCGGTTTACTTAAAACCCTGTAATTGGAAGCCACACCGGTATTGACATCGAAATCCAGCAGGTACAACTCTTCGTCATAATATCCGGCCAATCCTATTTTATCGCCCTGAGGGGATATTTTCATGTAGCCGTGGGTTCTTCCGAAGGAAAGTCCCTGAATGGTGGAGGCCACGACGTTAGTGTTAATACCCGTGTTATCCACCTTGATGGCATAAATGGTGTTACGCGGCGCAATGTATGTGTTTATCGGAATGCTTGTTCCACTGCTGGGAGCGGGACCCAAGGTCACTACCCAAAAAAAATCCTGATCGAAATTTTGAATGGCCGTTACTTTTTCTTCCACGTTATTGATAAGAAGGATATTTTTTTGTCCCGATACCACGGCACCCGTGCCTCCGTTCAAGTTCATATCCACCACGGAGTACCTCAGTCCGTTGGAACCGTTGGCATCATCCACCGTAAAAACATAAAACAAATGTTCATTACCCGCACCGGGACGGGGTACGATAAGACCCGATTGAGAAGAAGAAGGATTACCCATCAGTCCGTTTCCGTTAGGCATAACACTGTGATTGGCATCCCAAACACGAATACCGTCGGAGTAAAAAAGCAAATCACCGCTACAATCCGAAATAGCGGAACAGCCTTCTTCAATATTAACTTGACCTCCGGCTTGCGGGACCACGGGGGGCGGGTCAAAATCCAATCCGGCATGATTACCGAAAAACCAATTGGAAGCCTCGAGTTGACCAAATGCTACGGAAAAACGGACAAATAAGAAAAAAATTCCCAACAGAATAAACGTCTTTTTCATAAATCTCGTCTAATTAACCAAAAATTTTTTGATAAATATACTAAAACTTTTTCATCTTCGATATCCACCATGCCTGACAAATTGACATAGAGAAACGGGATTTTTTAGGGATAAAACCGAATATATCCAGAAAATTTGTCCCCAAACCCGATTGGCACAATCATTGACGTAGGAGAAATAAAAAAATTGAATTATGAGTGAAAAAACTTCAAAAATAATCGGTATAGATTTGGGAACCACGAACTCCGTAGTGGCCGTTCGTGAAGGAAACGACACCGTAGTCATTCCCAACCCCGAAGGCAAGCGAACCACACCTTCGATGGTAGCGTTTACGGACACGGGAGAAATCAAAGTCGGCGATCCCGCCAAGCGCCAAGCCATTACCAATCCCGAGCGCACCATTTTTTCCATCAAACGATTTATGGGAAAAAAATATTCGGAGTTAAAAGAAAAAGGCGAAATCGACCGGGTGCCGTACAAAGTGGTGCAAGGGCCCAATGATACGCCCCGAGTGGAAATCAACGGCAAGCAATATACCCCTCAGGAAATATCGGCCATGATTTTGCAAAAACTCAAAAAAGTGGCCGAAGATTATCTGGGACAGGAAGTCAAAGAGGCCGTTATCACCGTACCGGCTTATTTTGACGACGCACAACGCAAAGCCACCAAAGAAGCCGGAGAAATTGCCGGCTTGAAGGTGCGCCGCATCATCAACGAACCCACCGCGGCCGCATTGGCTTACGGATACGACAAAGCCCAAGGCGATAAAAAAATCGCCGTTTACGACCTCGGAGGCGGCACCTTCGACATCTCCATTCTCGACATCGGTGACGGCGTAACGGAAGTGTTGTCAACCGCCGGAGATACGCATCTCGGAGGTGACGATTTCGACCAAAGAATAATCGATTGGTTGGCCGAAGAATTCCAAAAAGAAGAAGGCGTCGATCTGCGCAAAGACCCGATAGCATTACAACGCTTGCGCGAAGCTGCCGAAAAAGCCAAAATCGAACTGTCGGCAAGTAGCGTAACCGAAATCAATTTGCCCTACATCACCGCCACCCAAAGCGGCCCCAAACACTTGGTGAAAAAGCTGACGCGTTCGCAATTTGAAAAAATGACCCACGATTTGATTGAACGCA
>JAMONI010000260.1 GCA_027065935.1 Flavobacteriales bacterium
AGGAGTTTCGCATCCGAAAGGGTGTGATGATAGGTGCGCCGCATACGAGTAATTGGGATATGTTATTTAGTTTGGCGGGCATGTGGGCGGCGGAATACCGTCCCAAGTTTTTTATCAAGAAAGAGTGGACCGACAAGCCATTGATAGGCGGGTTTATCAAGTGGTTGGGCGGTATCGGAGTGGATCGAAGCAAGCGAAACAACTTGGTGGAGCATTCGGTGAAGATGTTGAACAAACATGACCGGCTCATTTTATTGGTGCCGGCCGAAGGCACGCGTTCGCGCGTAAAGGCGTGGAAAAAAGGTTTTTATCACATTGCGCGCCAAGCGGATTTGCCGGTGATTTTGGCCTATTTGGACTACAAGAAGAAAGAAGCCGGTGTGGGAAAAATAATGTATTTAAGCGGTGACTTCGAAAAGGATATGACCGAAATCGAAAATTTTTATAAAAACATAACCGCCAAATATCCCGAAAAATATAATCCCCGGATTTTTATCCGGTCGCGACGAAAGGAAGATTAACGGCATTCAGCCTTCCGGTTCTTCCATGCTTTTTAGGATAACTTCGGCCAAATCCAAGACTTTGACTTCGTTTTCTTTATTGAAATGCTTTACGCCATCCGAAATCATTGTGTTGCAAAAAGCGCAGGCCGTAATAATTACATCGGGATCGGTTTCCAAGGCTTCGCGTGTGCGGTACACGAAAATTTCTTCTTTTTGCGGTTCGGCTTCTTTAAACATTTGTGCACCTCCGGCGCCGCAACATACGGCGTTTTCTTTGTGGCGCGGCATTTCTTTGAGGCTTATTCCGGTGTGTTGCACGGCTTTTCGGGGCGCTTCGTATCGATCGTTGCCGCGTCCCAGGTAACAAGGGTCGTGGTAAGTGAAATTCTTTTTGATAAAATCGTTGTCTTTCACCTTTAAGCGTCCTTCGTCAAGGAGTTTTTCCAGTAATTCCGTATGGTGGATGACTTCGTATTTTCCTCCCAATCCGGGATATTCGTTTTTAAACGTGTTGAAACAATGCGGGCAAGTGGTGATTATTTTCTTGACACCGTAAGCGTTCATGGTTTCGATGTTGGTCATGGCCTGCATTTGGAACAGAAACTCGTTACCGGCACGTTTGGCAGGATCGCCCGAGCAAGTTTCTTCCGGTCCCAGAACGCCGAATTCCACGCCGGCTTCGTTTAGTAATTTTACAAATGCACGCGTAATTTTTTTGGCGCGGTCGTCATAACTTCCCATACATCCCACCCAATACAGATATTCGGGTGTTTTGCCTTCGGACGCCCATTGTGCCATGGTTTTTACTTTGATTTCCACCATAGTTTCATATTTTAGTCTTTAAAAACTTTGATTTTTACTTCTTTTTCAACCAAGTCGGTGAATTTTCCTTTAAATCTGGTTGCTCTTACGATATGGTTATCTATAATGTGGTAATTACCGCCTCTCGGTTTTCCGAAAATAATTCCGTGATATTTGAACCCGTGTTTGTCGAGCCATTCTTCGGTGATTTTTCTGTGCGCTTCGGTTCGTGCGGTGAAGAAGGTAATGATGTGTCCTTCGTCATACCATTTGTTGATGGTTTTCAAGGCGTCGGGGTAGGGGGCTACCGTGCGCATACGCCAGGGTTCTTCGTTCGGCACGTCGTCACAAATGGTGCCGTCGATATCGATCAGGAAGTTCATAATGTCTTTAGGTAGCACGGGGCTTAAATGTTGTCCTTTTTCGTCGACAATTTGGTTGAGTTCGTATCGCTTTTTATAGCGATAAATGATTTTTTTTCCGAAACGTCTGATATGTTTGAGCATTTTCTTTGCTTTTGTCTGTCTTGCCGGAAGATTAAAACGGTTTAATTTTT
>JAMONI010000261.1 GCA_027065935.1 Flavobacteriales bacterium
AACATTAAATTCGACTCCGACCAAGCTTTGGCTTTCGTAGATAAATTAATGCGACAAAAACTCCGTGCCGAATTCGACAGCAGTGTGGACATGGCTATCGAGCGAGGCAAATTCGAAGTGTTCGACCCCGAATACGAAAACAAATCCGAGTTCGTCCGGATGATGCAAAAAGAATTCCCCGAACTCTACGAACGTATGATGAAATACGGTCGAAGAAATATTTCCATCAGCACCGTGGCCCCTACCGGAAGCTTGAGTATTTTGGCCCAAACTTCTTCGGGTATCGAACCCGTCTTTATGCTGTCCTATAAACGACGCAGAAAAGTTTCGCCCGACGACCCCAATGCCAAAATCGATTTTGTGGACGATACCGGAGATGCCTTCGAGGAGTTTACCGTATATCATCACAAACTGAGAACTTGGATGGAAATCACCGGCAAGGACAATCCCGAAGAATCACCGTATTACGGCTCCACCGCTCCCGAAATCGATTGGGACAAGCGCGTGGAAATGCAAGCCGTAGTGCAAAAATATACCACCCACTCCATCAGTTCCACCATCAATTTGCCCAATGATGTAAGCGTGGAAAAAGTAGGCGAAATCTATATCGAATCATGGAAAAAAGGCCTCAAAGGTATCACCGTTTACCGCGACGGTTCGCGGAGCGGCGTTTTGATTTCCGACGACGATAAAAAGAAAAAGGACAACAAAACCATCGAAACCGAAAAAATCGAAGTCAACCTCTTCCCGCCCAAGCGTCCCAAAAAGTTGGAAGCCGATGTAATCCGGTTCTTTAACCAACAGGAAGAATGGCTTGCCGTTGTAGGCCTGATCGACGGCAAACCTTACGAAATCTTCACCGGAAAAATGGAAGACGTTTTCCGCCTCCCCGACTGGGTGAACAAAGGTTGGATTATCAAGGAAATCGACGAAAACGGAAAAAAACGTTACGATTTTCAATTTATAGACAAACAAGGATACAAGGTCACCATCGAAGGACTTTCCCGCTCCTTTAATCCCGAGTTTTGGAACTATGCCAAGCTCATCTCCGGCGTGATGCGGCACGGTATGCCCATCCCCGAAGTAGTGAAGTTGGTGGAAGGATTGAACCTGAACGACGACTTTATCAACACTTGGAAAAACGGAGTGGCACGTGCCTTGAAACGCTACATTCCCGACGGAACGGCGCCCAAAGACAAAAAATGTCCGCAATGCGGTGATCCCGAAGGTTTGATCTATGAAGAAGGATGTTTGGTTTGTAAAAGTTGCGGTTACAGCAAGTGCGGTTAATCCGGCTTTTTATTCCCTAAATAATCAAAAAGGCACCGGAAAGTCGGTGCCTTTTTTTCATTAAAACGAATAATAAAACCTGCCTGATGATGATCGAATTGCACTTTATTCGTTCAAAGATACCGGATAACGGGAGATTCAACATCACCCCGCAGGGTGATATTAGCCCAACGGAAGACAATTCAAGCCATATTTAAGTAAGGAAAAAGTAATGTCGCATTGTTTTTACCGGGTTATCTTTCCGTCGGGAACTTTGGTTTCGGGAACGAGAAATACGGGTTTTCCTTGTTCGTCTTCGGTCATTAAAATCATTCCTTCACTCGATATGCCGCGAAGTTTGGCGGGCTTTAAGTTTACAATCATCATCACCTGTTTGCCGATAATTTCATCCGGTTCGTAATGTTGGGAGATGCCTGCCACCACCGTTCTACGGTCTAATCCCGTGTCCACGGTTAATTTCAAGAGTTTTTTGGCTTTGGGAATTTTTTCCGCTTCCGTAATGGTGACGGGTCTGATGTCCAATTTGGCAAAATCATCGATACCTACGGTTTGTTTG
>JAMONI010000262.1 GCA_027065935.1 Flavobacteriales bacterium
TTACGTGGGAGTGACCACTTATACCGGAGGCGGAGTAGGCAGTTATCCCGACGGAAGTCAAGGCTATCAAATCTCAGATACCGACGGAAACTTCATTTTGGAATTCGACGTAGTGGACCTCAGCGGATACAGCAACGTGGAAGTGATGGTAAACTACTTCATAAGAAGCACCGGATATGAAGGTGACGGTACGGTTAACGACAGCGGAAACGACCGGATGCGTATTTACATAAAAGACCTTACCAATAATGCCGAAATCGATATTTTGAACACTACCGGAAACGATATCAACGACTTGGGTATCGAAGGCGTATGGCAACAAGGCATCGTTCCCTTACCCGACAATATTCAAGCCCAATTGGTGGTGGAAGTAAGAACCAATGGCGGAAGTGAAGCCTTATTTCTGGACCACATCGTGTTCGACCAAAACCTCAGCGTTAACGCCAATGACTTCGATAAATTCAAAATATATCCCAATCCCGTTACGTCCGATTACGTTTATATTAACTCCGAATTATCCGGACAAATGGATGTAAGCATTTACGATTTGCTGGGCAACGAAGTGTTAAGTCTTCAAACCGTAGGAAACAAAATCAACATTTCATCCCTCAATGAAGGCATTTACATCATCAAAATAACCCAAGAAGGAACCACATCCACCCGTAAGCTTATCGTAAAATAAATTTTATTTATGACCTCATTGAAACTTATTACCGTCTCACCTCGAGACGGTTTTTTCTATTTACCCGAATGTTCTTAAATTTGCCGAAAAATCATCAAAATGAAGAAGTTCCTGATTCCTGTCATAATTATATTGTTTTTTACTTCATTACAAGGCAAAGGTTCATTGGTGTCGGTGACTGCCGATGAGTTCGAGGCCTACATAAAAAAATACGGCACCGAACAACTCTTAGACGTCCGCACACCGCAAGAATACGACTTGGGCCATATT
Organism: Flavobacteriales bacterium; assembly: GCA_027065935.1. Classification (GTDB taxonomy): domain Bacteria; phylum Bacteroidota; class Bacteroidia; order Flavobacteriales; family Flavobacteriaceae; genus JAADED01. The sequence continues at coordinate 953 of JAMONI010000262.1, forward strand.
CCCGGCGCCAAACTGGTCAATATCTACGATTCGGATTTCAAACAAAAAATCGCCGCTTTAAACTTTTCCAAATCCAAACCCGTTTTGATTTATTGCCGGAGCGGCAACAGAAGTTTGGTGGCCGGACGATACTTGGCCGAACAAGGTTTTCAGGTAATCAATCTCAAATACGGCATTAAAGATTGGGTGTTAAAAAACAAACCGGTAGATAAAAAATAACATCATGAAAAAAACAATCCTAATCCTGTTGGTCCTTTCATCGATTTTTTATGCTTGTACCGAATCCGCAAGCCGCAAGCCCGAAAAATCACAGCTTGAAATAAACAAAGAAAACGCCGAAAAAGACAAAGGCGACCACGTAACCGATGCCCGCTTGATTCCGCCCTTAACTTCCGGACAAAAAAAACAATATATCGACAGTGCCAAGTTTGTAGCCAAAACGGCATTCAACATTTTTTCATCCCATTTAAAGCGGTTGTTTGAAGAAAAACACCCCGTGGAAGCCTTAAGCTTTTGCAAAGAAAATGCCTTGCGCATCACCGACAGTCTGTCAAAGGCCCACGGCGTCAGTATAAAACGCACCTCGTTTCGCCTGCGCAATCCGGATAACAAACCCACCGAGCAGGAAGAAAAAGTAATGGAGATATTCAAAGAGCGCATACACAAAAACCTCAAGCCCGAGCCGTATGTTCACTATGACGAATACGGAAATCCGCACGTATATTTACCCATCATCGTTCAGGAAAAATGCCTGATGTGTCACGGGGACCCCAACAAAGAAATTCCCGAAGAAATCGTGCAAAAATTAGCCGAACTCTACCCGTCCGACAAAGCCATTTTTTTCAAAAAAGGAGATTTGAGAGGAATTTGGTCTATTAAATTCCCCAAAAAGAATTAACAAGAGTGCATATTGAAAACAAAAAAATCATATATTTGCACAACAAAAATAAACAGTATGAGAACATTAGCATTATTATTCACGGCTGCCTTGATGATCAGTTTGGCATCATGCGGCGGTAACGAAAAAAAAGAAGACAAAGCCCAAGAGGTCAAAGAAGCGGTTGAACAAAAAGCCGACGAAGTAAAGCAAGAAGCTCAAGAAGCGGTTGAACAAAAGGCCGAAGAAACCAAAGCCGAAGAAGGCACCTCCGCGGCAGGTGACGTTGACGGTGGTAAATTGTATGCCGACAGCGGTTGTACGGCTTGCCACAAGGAAGAACAAAAATCCATCGGACCTTCCATGAAAGAAATCGCAGCCGCTTATTCCGGCAAAGAAGACCAACTCATTAAATTCCTCAAAGGCGAAAGCGAAGCCATCGTGGATCCCGCTCAATTTGCCGTTATGCAACCCAATTTGGAAATCACCAAAAAAATGGATGACGGCAGCGTAAAAGCCATCGCCGACTACATCATGTCGTTCAAATAAGATTTCATAATTTGTTTTAATCCGGAGCAACCGTATATTCGGTTGCTTTTTTTATATTTGCATTCCGAAATTATTAATAAAACATTTAGACTTATGAAAAAAGCAGTTTTGATCGCACTGGTCGTCTTAGCAAGTTTACAATTGAGCCAAGCCCAGGAAAAAGAAGCCGGTAAAACATCTCCTTGGAAAAAAGGCGGACATTTCGGATTGATATTCGCACAATCCGCATTTAAAAACTGGACTCAAGGCGGTGAAGATGCCATGAGCGGTAATTTAAAAATCAACTACGACATCAATTATAAAAAAGACAAACACGACTGGGCCACCAAGTTTATCGTAAACTACGGCATTACCCGAATCGGCGGAATTAACAAAAAAACCGACGATTTGTTTGAGGTAAATTCCATTTACGGGCGCAAAATCAATGAAGCTTGGAACTTTACGTTCTACGGCAACTTTAAAACGCAGTTCACCACCGGTTATGACTACACAACCACACCGTTTGTCAAAGTTTCCAACTCCTTTGCTCCGGCATTTTTGTCTTTCGGTCCGGGGTTGTCCTACAAAAAAAGCGATAATTTCTACATCAACTATGCTCCCGTGACTTCCAAATTCGTCATCGTAACCGACGCCGACTTAAACGCTCTGGGGGCCTACGGCGTAGAGCCCGGAAAAAGCATGCGATACGAATTCGGTTCCAATTTCCAAATGTTCTTCAAGTTCGACCTGATGAAAAACGTTACGGTGGAAAATACGCTCAACCTCTTCAGTAACTACCTGGACCAACCGCAAAACGTCGATGTGGACAACCTGTTTGGCTTACGCATGAAGGTCAACAAATTTTTATCCGCCGGATTAACACTCCGAACGGTGTATGACGACAATACCGTGAAGCGCGTTCAACTGTCCGAAGTGTTCGGCGTTGAATTCGGATTCGATTTTTAAAGAAAACTCAGCATAACCCCGAAGCGAATATCCTGCATGGGAATGTGCGTATCGTTAACCTTTACTTCCGGGCTGAACAAATCGTTCAGCCCGAAGTATATATAGCCGTTCAAATCGGCATAGCCGGCATACAAATGAATCCCGTATTGATATTTGGAAGGAATCGAGTGAAGATTCCGGTACTTAATGGAAACATTGGCATTTTCAAACTCCGAAAAAGCCGATAAAACATAGCCGAAAGTCAAACCGGCATATAAACGCCAAAACTTAAACTTATCGGCCTTACTGCCCCTAAGCCGAAGTTCCAAAGGCACAATCAAACGCTTGATTCCGAACGCATTAATCCTATAATAATCCGGGTCTAATAATTCAAAACCAATCGCACCCGACTGCTCATCAACCTTGATGCGTAAATTCTGAAAATAAATGGTTCTTTCAAAACCCAAGCCCACGCCCAAACCTATATTACGGCGGACATTGAGCGGAATATCTCTAATGAATCCGAACGAAACGGAATTGGAAAATCCCTGTTGCTTGATACCCGGATACAGATTTTTGAGCGTTACGTACGAAAGCTGAAAAAAAAGCTGATCTTCCAAATATTTTCTGTCCGCTTCCGGTAAATTTTCCGAAGCCGGACGGTCTTGCTGTGCGTTTAGTACCAAGGGAAAAGCAAGAACAAGCAGCAAAATCCTTAACATCGAACGCATAACCAAAAAATTTTAGTAAATTTAAACATTAAAATCGAAGTAAAGTACGCAATGGCTTCCAAATCGAGAATATTAATCAAACTCAGCGGCGAGTATTTGGCGGGTAATCAAAAAAACGGCCTCCACGCCGAAACCGTGCAACGCATTATAAAAGAAATTATCACGTTGGTTAACAACAATATAGAGGTGGGAATCGTGGTGGGCGGAGGAAACTTTTTCAGAGGAATAACCGGATTGGAAGAAGGCATCGGGCGCGTGGACGGCGACTATATGGGAATGCTGGCTACCGTGATGAACGCCGTGGCACTAAAAAATTTTTTTAAAAAAAACGGACAGAAAGCCCGTGTGATGAGTGCCTTACGGGTAGAAAAACTTACCGAAGCCCTCTATCCTGTCAAGGCCATTGAAAAGATGCAACAAAAAGAAGTGATTATATTTGCAGGCGGGACGGGCAACCCGTTTTTCACTACGGACACGGCCGGTGTATTACGTGCCATCGAAATCAAAGCCGATATGATGCTCAAAGCCACCCGGGTGGACGGCGTTTATTCGGATGACCCCGAAAAAAATCCGAAAGCTACCCAATACGATACGTTGACTTATGACGAAGCCTTGCAAAAAGGACTCAAAATCATGGACGGTACGGCCTTTGCCTTAGCCAAAGAAAACGGCCTGCAAATTGTAGTTTTTAATCTTAACCGGCCTAACGCATTGGTTGACATCGTGTTGGGCGAAAAAAAAATAGGGACACGCATCAAATAAAAAAATATAAAACCATGAACGAAGAACTGTCGCTTATTTTTGAAGAAGCCAAAGAACACATGGAAAAAAGCCTGGAATTTTTTGCCCACGAACTGGTGGGAATCCGGGCGGGAAAAGCCTCTCCTGCAATGCTTGAAGGCGTTGAGGTGGACTATTACGGCGCTATGACGCCACTCAATCAAGTGGCCAACATTAACGTTCGCGATGCACAAACCATGACCGTGCAAGTATGGGACAGGAACATGTTGCAAGCGGTGGAAAAAGCCATCAGAGACGCCAACTTGGGATTTAACCCCGTGAACAACGGCGAAATGCTCATCATCAACGTGCCGCCCCTCACCGAAGAACGGCGCAAACAATTGGCCAAAAAAGCACGCGAAGAAGCCGAAAAAGCACGCATCAGCATCCGAAACATCAGAAAAGACGCCAAAAAGCACATCGAACGTTTGGAAAAAGACAAAATCATCTCGGAAGACATGACCAAAAACGCCTTGGACGACCTGCAAAAACTCACCGACGAATACATCAAAAAAGTGGACGATAAATTATCCAAAAAAGAAAAGGACATTTTAACCGTTTAACAAAAACTTACACGAATGGCTAAAAAAGAAAAAGAAACCAACAAAGAACGCGAAGCGCGATTGAAAGCCTTGCAACTAACTTTGGATAAACTGGAGAAAACTTACGGCAAAGGAACCGTAATGAAACTGGGAGACGACGCCGTGGACGACATGGATGTGATTCCGAGCGGTTCCATCGGATTGGACCTGGCTTTGGGCGTAGGCGGATATCCGCGCGGTCGCGTCATAGAAATTTTCGGTCCCGAATCGTCGGGAAAAACCACCTTGGCCCTACACGCCATAGCCGAAGCGCAAAAAGACGGAGGTATCGCAGCCTTTATCGATGCGGAACACGCCTTCGACCGTCATTATGCGCAAAACCTCGGTGTGGATTTGGAAAATCTCATTATCTCACAACCCGACTACGGCGAACAGGCTTTGGAAATCGTGGACAACCTCATCCGTTCGGGCGCCATAGACATCGTGGTGGTGGATTCGGTGGCCGCCCTTACGCCCAAAAGTGAAATCGAAGGAGAAATGGGCGACAGCAAAATGGGATTGCAAGCAAGACTTATGTCACAGGCTTTGCGAAAACTCACGGCCAACATTTCCCGTACCAACTCCACGGTTATTTTTATTAACCAACTGAGAGAAAAAATCGGCATTACATTCGGCAACCCCGAAACAACCACCGGTGGTAACGCTTTGAAATTTTATGCCTCGCAACGTTTGGACGTAAGGCGCAGCGTAACCATCAAAGACAGTAAAGGGGAAATCATAGGCAACCGAACCCGGGTCAAAATAGTAAAAAATAAAGTGGCACCACCATTCAAAACCGCCGAGTTCGATATAATGTACGGAAAAGGTATTTCGCGCACGGGTGAAGTTCTGGACTGGGCCGTGGAACTGGGCATCGTCCAAAAAAGCGGAGCTTGGTTCAGCTATGACGGCACCAAACTCGGACAAGGGCGTGACAAAGTCAAACAAGCTCTTGAAGACAACCCGGAACTCTTGGAAGAATTGGAAGCCAAAATTTACGAGGCTTTAAACCCAAATGAATCCCCAACGCAACCGTAACCACTTAACAAGCGACCCGGAAAAGGTCGCTTTTTTTCTTTCATACGACATACAACCGGCCGGAAAAGCGTAGAACCTTTTTTGCACTTTCTTTATTTTGAGATATCCCGTGTAATTCCACCGGATAAATCCTCATTAACAAGCCGTAAAACCTTGGCCTTCCCCCCTCCCCCGCTTCCGCTCTAAAATCCTTCGGATTTTATGTCCGTTTTTTTATTGCCATTTTTATATCTACCGGCTATCAGGTGACGGGGGTGGAAATTTTACCAAACGAAAAGTTAATCTCCAACATATTCTATTTCAAATTGTTCTCCGTTCCAACAAATTTTTGCGGTTGAAGATTCGAATTTGACGTCATAAAAACAATGATCTTCTTTTAAGTCATATAAGAAGTCGCCAATAACATTGCCATTGGTAGAGACATATTTAATTTTAAAAAATTTTGTATTAGTCGCGTAATTATTAAAAGCCGAGAGAAAGGGCATTTCTTTCTCATCTTTTAATATAATAATAAAATCATTTTCACCTTCTCCCGTAAAGTCTCTATTTAACCATACCTTTGCCGTATCTTTTGTCCATTTTATAATTTCCGGAGATAAATCATGTTTGGTTACAAATTTATATCCGGGTAAATTTTCTTTTACGTATTTTTTAACCTCGGGAGGAATGTGGCTATCTTTTTGAAAAAAAGTTTTATAAGTAAATATCCCCCCTAATACAAACATCATTATCAAAAGAACAAAAAATTTATAAGCCGTATTTTTCATATTAAATTATTTTTCATTCTCCTTGTAAAAAGTCTTTATTTCCTAAAGCATTAACGTTTCCGAAATCCGATTCTTAGACGGGAGATTGCAGGTCATGTCATATTCCATATATAAGAATTTTTTGGGCTGAGTAGCTTCTTGCACAGGGATGTACAGGTCTGCCGTTATGCTTAGTGTAAGATACTGCGGTGCGTGTAATGTTGTATGGGCGTTCCTCAGTCATCAAGGTAAAGATAGGAATTTTGTGGGAAATTTTTCGGGTGATGTGCAATGATGTCCGCATTCCCGCCGGATTAACCGAGGGAATTCCTCTACAAAAATAATTTCAATTGTTCAACGGTCGAGTCATAAAAAAAGCCTCCATACGGAGGCTGTCATTTTGCTAATTTTTGTTAATTAATATTCTTCTTCGTTCCAAAGAAAATCTTCTTCGTCGGGATAATCGGGCCAAATGTCGCGAATACTTTCGAAGATTTCTTCGTCGTCTTCGATTTCCTGCAGATTTTCCACCACTTCAAGTGGGGCACCGGTTCTGATGGCATAGTCGATTAACTCGTCCTTGGTGGCGGGCCAAGGTGCGTCGCTCAAATACGATGCTAATTCCAACGTCCAGTACATATTCCGTTGTTTTTAAAATTTTTGCAAATATATAATTAAATAAAATTTTGTCAAGAGGCGTCAAGGATTCCAAGGCACCTCCCTGATTTTGAAATGCACAGACAATTTTCGTGCCAAAACAAACAGGTAATCGGACAGGCGGTTGAGGTATTGTAAATAAAGCGGGTTGACGGGGGAAATTTGATGGAGTTCGGTAAGACGGCGTTCGGCACGGCGCGCAACGGTACGGGCAATGTGACATATCGACACGGCCGGGTGCCCGCCGGGTAAAATAAAGGCGGTGAGCGGAGGCAATGCCTCGTTGAACGAATCCATTCTTTGTTCGAGATATGTTACGGATGTTTGGTCCAAGTCGGGGATGTTCAGTCTTTTTTGTCCGTTTTTCATAACGGCTTTTTCGGGGTCGAGGGCGATAAACGAACCCAAAGTAAAAAGTTCGTTTTGAATTTTGATGAGATCTTCTTCAATATCGGACAATTCTCGTATATGGTCGCGAAGCAATCCGACAAAGGAGGTTAGTTCGTCCAAAGTGCCGTAAGCTTCAATGCGCACGTGGTGTTTTGCTACCCGTGTACCGCCGATGAGTTGCGTGGTACCTTGGTCGCCTTTTTTGGTGTAAATTTTCATTTGAATGGAATTTGATTCGGATAAAGTTAGAGAAATTTCGGCTTATTCATTGTACTCAATCTCCGAAACGTTCGATGTTTACCTCGGGAATTAAGGGCATGTCAAACAGAATGTATTCCACAAGCATTTTTGCCAATTCGGGGGCCAGGATGATGCCGCGCGTTCCCAATCCGTTGAAAACAAAAAGATTTTTGTGTGCGGGATGACGTCCCATAAGCGGACGCCGGTCCTTGACCGTAGGGCGGATGCCCGCTTTTTGATCCACGATATCGAAGGGTTCGGAATATAATTTTTTTAAGCGGGTGCTCAGTTGTCGGCGTGCTTCTAACGTAGGACGGGGGGTTTTATCCGTCCAATTGTAAGTGGCACCGCTTATGTGTAAATCCGTACCGGGCAAGGGGGCTAAAAAAACATTAGATTTAACGATGACATCGACCGGCTTGCTTAACTTAACAACCAATGATTCGCCTTTGGTTCCCGTCAGGGGTAAACGGGCAAAGAACGGATTTTTTTTCATACCGAATCCTTCGGTAAAGATTATGTAT
>JAMONI010000263.1 GCA_027065935.1 Flavobacteriales bacterium
CGGTGAATACGGTCAAAATAGAAGGTGGAAAAAAAATCGGCTTTAATACCGATGCATACGGATTCGAACAAACCCTGTTAACTCATAAGGAAAGCTTTCACCGGCAAGCGCTGATATTGGGTGACGGCGCCACGGCCAAAACCGTGCGCTACGTACTCGACAAGCTGGGTATCAATTTTTTGAATGTCAGTCGAACCGGAAAACCTCACACGATTACTTACGACCGTATCACACCCCGATTATTACAAGAATATTTGCTTATCATCAACACCACCCCCTTGGGCAACCTCAACCATCCGGGACAACAACCCGCCCCTAACCCCTTTTCTCGAAGAAGGACTTAAAAATAACGCCAAAGCCGTGAACGGTGAAAAAATGCTTGAACTTCAAGCCCTTAAAGCACTTGAAATCTGGACGGAAAGGTCTTTTCCGCCAAGATAACACCGGCCGGATAACACAAAAAATGTCATCTGAAAAAATTCATTTAACTTTGTTGAACCGCAATCATTACAATTTTATGAAACTCAAACGCTACGCCGCCATCGACATCGGAACCAATGCCGTCAGGTTGTTAATTGCCAACGTTCTGGAAAACGGCAACGACCTGAAAGTCAAGAAAAATACTTTGGTTCGCGTGCCTGTTCGCTTGGGTGAAGACGTATTTGACTCGGGGGTTATTTCGGAAGAAAAAATCGAAAAACTCATCCGAACCATGCAGGCATTTCGTTTGCTTATGGAGGTTTTTGAGGTGGAAGCATACTTGGCGGTAGCCACCTCGGCCATGCGCGAGGCTCAAAACGGCAAAGAAGTCATTGCGCGTGTAAAAGAAGAAACCGGAATCGGAATTGAAATCATCGACGGCGCCCGCGAAGCGGAATTCATCGCCCAAACCGACTTGGAAGATTTAATGGACAGCAACAAAAATTATCTATTTGTGGATGTGGGCGGCGGCAGTACGGAGTTTACGGTAATAGAAAAAGGACGCAAAACCGCTTCGAAATCTTTCAAATTGGGTACTGTACGGAGTTTGAAAAAAACCATTCCCGATGGCGAATGGGAACGTGCCCGGGATTGGATAAAAAAACACACGCAACATCTGGAAAAAATAGACCTGATAGGGTCGGGAGGAAATATCAACAAACTGTTTAAAATGTCGGGCAAGGCCCCCGGCACCCCGTTGAGTTACGTGCATTTGAAAGCACTCTACAAGCTCTTGAAATCCATGAACTACAAGCAACGGATCAAAGAACTGGGCCTCAATCCCGACCGCGCCGATGTGATTGTGCCTGCAGCCAAAATTTATTCGCGCGCCATGAAGTGGAGCGGCGGAAAAAGAATCTACGTGCCGAGCATCGGATTGGCGGACGGCATCGTGAAATACTTGGCCGAGAAAAAACGCTTGACAAATCAATAAACAAGATAAACTTGAGGAGATTTGTTTGCCGATAATGTTGATTGTCAATCTTTCGACATGTCGTAAATCAAAAAAATAAGCGTAAGCAGGAAAAAAAATACGGTGGCATAGAGCACATAGTTCATATAAGGCCATCCCACATAATCGCCGATGGAGGCAATCAAACCCAACTGAAGCGCCGCTCCGGCCGAAAATTTTACCTTCCGGGTCATTTTTTTTAGTCAAAAATAATAAAATGTTTTACAACCCCAAACCATTCCGGATCATTTCAAATTCTATCATTTAGTCAAGGATTTTGTTATTTCACCCCGGCGGAAAAACCTGATTCAACCGTATGCGTCACCCGTTCCTGGATTTCAAGCGTTCCGAAATAAATAATAGTACCGGCCTTGACGAAGTTGAGCCAAAAATCT
>JAMONI010000264.1 GCA_027065935.1 Flavobacteriales bacterium
ATAAAGGCGCGTAACGTAAACTCTCCCGGTTCGGCCATCCTGACGCCTGCGTTCAAAAATAACCCCAGCAAGCGCCGTTGAATGTAGGGCGAAGCGTGAACGGAAATTTCCACGGCATTTTCTCCGGTATAGGATTTGGGCGCCTTAAAAACCGAAACCAGCACTTCATCGATGAGTTCATCTCCGTCTTTCAATTCGCCGAAATGCAAGGTATGGCCGGGTGCTTCGGTAAGTTTGTTTTTTTTCTTTCCGGCGGGACGAAAAAAGCAGTCGGTGATTTCAATGACATCCGGTCCCGATAGGCGGAAAACACTTATGGCGCCTATACCCGGAGGGGTGGCCATAGCGATGATGTTATCACCATAAAAATTTTTCCGCTTCATCGAATGTTGCTATCCGTAATTTCCGTTATGGAATCGAATAAATCCGGTTGACCGTGAGTACGGTTTTTTCTTTTAATAAAATCCAGTTTGTATTCCACAGGAATTTTTCCCATGTTTTCCAATCGTGACAATATCATTTTGTAATATTCTTCATGTATTTCGCAACTTATAAAATTGCGCTTAAGTTTTTGCGTATGAATTAATTCGGAACCACTTCCACCGAAATGCACAAATACCGTATCGCCTTCACGGGTGGATGCTTTCAAGAGCAATTCATATAACGAAAGCGGTATTTGACAGGAATGAAAGGTTTTGTCTTTGGAAACATTTTTTACCAAATCCGCATAAATCCAAGAATACGGCATCCTGCCTTTATGGCCCATAGCCAATCTTTTCTTAATTCGTTTATCATTGGGGTTTTGATAGGGTTGGGCTACTTGGTCTTTGTAAAAAGCATTATTTTTACTTTTGGTAGCATGCAAAATACTCCTGTGAGCTGTTGTGAATTTTCTTTTACTGTGTCCTACATTGGTATTATACACCCATACGTATTCATTGACATCATAGGCGGCTTTATCCAAGTAATTCACCCATAAATAAGCATTCTGACGCGGATAATTAATGGTAAACAAATTACCGGTGGGTTTCAAAATCCGCATGCTTTCTTTTATCAATTCGACGTACCATTCAATATACTCATCCCATTTTTTGGTGAATTTTTTTCCTGCATAATTAATTCCCACATTGTAATCCGGATCACTGTAAACCATATCCACGGAGTTGTCGGGTATCTCCTTCAGAATTTTCATTACGTCTTCATTAAAAACCTTGTTAATGTATTTTTCTATCGACATGCTTATCTTTTTATCAGATTATATTGCATATTTTTTATTAATCGAATACTCGTCATGTCTTGTGGGTTGTCAAATGTATATAAATATACCCGTATTACAGAACTATTATTTTGCTTCTTTCTCAAAACATAGCAAGCGTTAATACGGTTTACGGCTAATTTTTCCCTACGTTTTAAATTATAATAATAAAAATACGGAAAAAATAATTGATAAACCGCAAAATCTTCGGGAAATTGATTTTTTCCTTCAAAAACGGTGATATCTCCCCCATATTCGGTGGTTAAATCTATTTCCATTTGCAAATTTTGCGCGTGTAACTGTTCGGTTCCTATTCGGTAATCAAAAGAAGTTTTTGTTCTGCGCGAACCGTACATTTTCGGGTTAGCTACAATATCATCATATAGGAAATCATGGAGAATTCGTTGGTTAAAAGCCACGGAAAGGATATTACTTTCGCTGGTATCAAATTCATTTAATATGCTTTTACGGTATTTCCATGGAAAAATATTTTCCTCCGTTATGGACTCAAACCGGTGATATCCTTTTTCTATGCCTTTTACGAACTTATGTTTACCACCTCCGA
>JAMONI010000265.1 GCA_027065935.1 Flavobacteriales bacterium
GTTTCTCGATGAATTGGAAAAGTTATTTGACATTCTTGCCGCTTTTCCCGAAATTTTTCCCTTAAAGCGAAAAAACTACCGTGAAGCCGTGATGAAAAAATTTCCCTACGTGGTGGTATATACCGTGGAAGAAAATAAAATATTGATATATGCCTTATTTCATACACATCGTTCCCCCGATGAAAAACCATAAGTAAGAAATAGAGATACCACGTCAGCTTTTTACTACGCCTCCGGTCACACTCCGCCGGTTTTTAGCCGGCGTGAGATAAAACGCCGAAGCCCGCACAACTCACCCCAGAGAATCATCCTTTGCGCATTCAACTCAATCGAGGGGTTACCCGTAGGCGGGCGTTTCGTCAAGAATGATTCTTATGAGCGAAGCGAATGTTAGAATCATTTAGAAACGTCCGGCGTCACGGGTCGAAGATTTATTTGTAGCGCGCTTTTTTTTGTTCGTTTTTTTCTAAAAAAACCGGACATAAAATCCGAAGGATTTTAAATGTAGAACGGTTTTAATAAATCCTCTGCGTAACGAGAGATTCCTCAGTCGTCCCGATAGCTACCGGGACTTTCCTCGTCCGCAGGATCCCTATGGGAGCATGACAAATGAGATCCCTCGTCGCTTCGCTTTACTCGGGATGACATTGGTCGTTCTTTTAGTCTTTTATTGCCTTCGGGACGCGTATGTCATTCCGAACGCAAGTGAGGAATCTCAATCACAAACCACCCTGCGCATTCAACTCAATCGAGGGGCACCCGTAGCCGGGCGTTTCGTATTTTCCGTTGCGTTCTTTTCTAAAAAAGCCGGACATAAAATCCGGAGGATTTTAGAGCGGATATAACGGAAGGCAAGTATTTAGTCGCCCGCCACGTTCACCATGCGGATTTATCCTGCGGAAATTGTCAAGAAACGTAAAACAAAGATACGGCAAAGGAGCTAAGTTCCAAGTATTTGTCCGGGTGGATGAATAAAAAATTTATTTTCATTATGAACTTTCATTTTTTTGCCTTACTTTTGTTCAAACCAAGACGGATGTATAAATTTCTTATCCGCCCCTTACTTTTCCTCTTTGACCCGGAAATGGTCCACCACTCGGTTTTGCGCCTTTTGAAGGCCGTTTTTCATATCCCTTTCATGCCGGTCCTGTTAAGGACTTTTTTTATGCCCCGAAATCAAGGAAAACCCGTTGAAGTTTTCGGTTTAAACTTTAAAAATCGCGTGGGCTTGGCTGCAGGATTCGACAAAAATGCCGAATATATCGATCAGTTGGCTTTACTGGGATTTTCGCACATTGAAATAGGCGCCGTAACTCCCGAACCGCAAAAAGGAAACCCCAAACCCCGTCTTTTTCGTTTGCCTCGAGATAAGGCCCTTATCAACCGGATGGGATTTAACAATAAAGGCCTTAAAGTAATTGTGGATAATTTGAAAAAACGAAAATCGGATGTTATTATCGGTGCTAACATCGGAAAAAATTCCGATACGCCCAATGAAAAAGCTGTTGAGGATTACATGTTGTTATTCAACGAATTACACGATTATGTGGATTATTTCACCGTAAATGTAAGTTGCCCGAACGTTACTGATATGAATAAATTACAAGACCGCGACAGCTTATTGGAATTACTCGCGGCATTGCAGAAAATCAACAAAGAAAAAATCAAACCCAAACCCGTTTTACTTAAAATTTCTCCCGATTTAACTCGGCCACAGTTGGACGACACGTTGGATATTGTCAAACAAACCGGAATAGATGGCATTGTAGCCGTCAACACCACGGCCTCGAGAAAAAATTTGACCTCTCCCCCCGGTAAAATTCTTGAATCGGGAAACGGAGGATTGAGCGGATTGCCCTTAAAAGACCGCGCCACGGAAATGATACGCTATATCCGCGAAAAAACCGGAGGAAAATTACCCGTTATCGGTGTAGGCGGTATTATGAGTAGAGAGGACATGCAAGAAAAACTAAATGCCGGCGCCTCGCTGGTGCAAGTATTTACCGGATTGGTATATGAAGGTCCGGGTTTGGTGAAAAAATTAATCGAAGAAAACAATTATTCCGAATGAAACTTTTGCTCAAAAACGGCATAACGCCTGACGGAATCCGGAACCTGCTTATTGAAAACGATAGAATTGCTTACATCGGGGATGAGGAGATAAGTGCCGACGAAGTCATCGATTTAACCGGAAAACATGTTTTGCCCGCCATGATTGATCCGCACGTTCACGTGCGGGATTTAACCCAAGCCGAAAAAGAAGACTGGACTTCGGCAAGTAACGCGGCCCTCAAAGGCGGTATCGCCACCGTATTCGATATGCCCAATACCCTCCCGCCAACCGTCAATTCGGAATATCTCAACCTGAAACGGCGGGCGGCCGGAAAATCCCGTGTCAAATACAAATTTAATCTCGGGGTCACGAACTACAATCTGGAAGAAGTGCGCAAAATTTTAGACAGGAAACCTCCGGATATATCGGCTTTAAAGCTTTTTTTAGCCGGGTCGAGTGCGAATGAATACGTGGAAGAGACAGAGGATATCAAACGCATCTTCGATTTGTCCGCTATTTATGACATTCCCGTTATGATTCATACCGAAATCCAAAAATGTATTGAAAAATACGCATTACGAATAAAATATCCGGGAATATTAACCCACAACTATATCAGAAACCGCGAATGTGCCAACATAGGCACCGAATTGGTTATTCGACTGGCCAAAGAAATAGGCAACCGGATTTATATCGTTCACACGTCCACATCCGAAGAAATACAGATGATACGCGAAAACAAAAATCAAGTGCAGGTATATTGTGAAGTGACGCCGCATCATTTGCTACTCAACGAACAGATATTGGAAACCGTAGGAAATTACGGCAAAGTCAATCCGCCGCTGCGCACCCTGTCGGACAATGAAGCCCTTTGGGAAGGAATCCGTGACGGCACGGTGGATACCATAGGAACCGATCACGCACCGCATACTTTGGAGGAAAAAAATCTCCCTTATACCGAAGCCCCCTCGGGTTTTCCCGGGTTGGAAACCGCTTTGCCCCTGCTGTTGAATGAAGTACGTCTGGGAAAACTTTCTATGCAACGCCTCGTCCGGCTTACATCAAAACGAACGGCCGAAATCTTCGGCTTGGACGACACGGGCGCTTTGGCCGAAGGAAAAAAAGCCGATTTGGTCGTGGTGGATATGAACCGAACCGTCGAGGTGAAACCCGGAAAATTCGCCACTAAAGCCCGGTACAGCCCCTTTGAAGGCATGCCCGTTGTACCCGTGGAAATGACCTTTGTGGACGGAAAACTTATGTATTTGAAAAACACCGGCTAAATCCATTACATGAACATCGAGCAATACATAAGTAAACTTCACGATATAGGCGCCCTTAAATTCGGTTCGTTCACTTTGAAAAGCGGCGCCGTTTCGCCCTTTTATATCGACCTGCGGGAAATGATTTCATACCCCGAAATGCTAAAGGCCACGGCGGATTTGCTGGCCGGAAAAATAAGCAACATCCCCTTCGATTATATTTCGGGAGTCCCTTACACGGCATTGCCCGTAGCTACACTTTTGGCCGACAAGCTTAACAAATCCTTGATTTACATCCGCAAAGAAGAAAAATCCTACGGCACAAAACAAAGTATCATCGGCAAGTACGAAAAAGGAAAAAAATGCCTTCTTATCGATGATTTGATTACTTCGGGAGAAAGCATCATGGAAACAGCCGAAAAGTTCAAAAACGCAGGCCTCCATGTGGAAGATGTCGCCGTTATCATCGACCGTAGTGCTCACGGAACTAAACTTTTGTCGCAACACGGATTTCGCTTGCATGCACTTTTTGATATACACCTGATGACGGATGTACTGGAGCGGTCGGGAAGGATCGATGAGAAACGGAAGCAAGATATTCTTGATTTTGCGGAACGTCTTGACAACCGCCGCCCCAAGGTGTATTCCAATGCGTTGACCCGGAGATTGTTGAAGATTATCGAACAAAAACAATCCCGGCTTGTGCTGTCTTTAGACGTTGATAATCAACGTGATTTCTTTAATATACTCGAACAAACGGCACCGCATATCGTGATGCTGAAAACCCACGTGGACATCCTTTCGGATTTTGATAGTAGCTTTATTGAAAAATTAAAATACTATGCGCACGCCTTCGATTTTATGATTTTCGAGGACCGGAAATTTGCCGACATCGGTAATACGGTAAAAAAACAATACCGGGGTGGGATATACAAAATTTCACAATGGTCGGATTTTGTGACCGTTCACGGCATTCCGGGAGACGGCATTCTTAAAGGTTTGTTTGACGGTTTGGAGCAAAAAGCTTCGTTTTTATTGGCCAAAATGTCATCCGAAGGCAATTTGATGAACGACAATTATACCCGGAAGATTTTGGAAATGGGCCGGAAATATCCCGAAGTGGTAAGCGGTTATATCGGGCACGGACATACGGCGGATGAAATCAAACGTTTGAAAAACAAAATTCCCGAAGGCCAACTCCTGCTCATGCCGGGTGTCCGTATCAATCCCGGAAAGGATGCATTGGGCCAGCAATATACGGGTGTAGGGGAAGCCGTCCGGGGCGGTGCCGATTTGATAATCGTGGGACGTGACATTACACGGGCTAAAAACCCGGAAGAAAAGGCAAGGGTATATAAATCGGAAAGTGTGCGCTATGATTACTTATAAGCCGGAAAATCGATTGAAATATAAATTTACAAAATAACTCATGAATCAACCCGTAAATTCACCCCAAATGAAACACTTGGTAAGTATGCGCGATGTCACCAAAGAAGACATGCTGTCGCTTATCGATTTGGCCAGCCGAATCGAAGCGGGACAAATCAAACCCGATTTGTCGGGAAAGTTGGGCGCTTTGCTCTTTTTCGAACCGTCCACGCGGACCTATTTTTCTTTTGATACCGCCATCAAGCGTTTGGGTGGCAACACGTTGGCCATGACGGGATCGGGGAGTACTTCGGTCAAAAAAGGCGAATCTTTAGCCGATACTTTAATGACCGTTCGCCAATACGCCGATTTTATCGTCATGCGTCATAAAATAGAAGGCGCGGCACGTTTTGCCTCAGAAATTTTGGATATTCCCGTAATCAATG
This sequence comes from Flavobacteriales bacterium, assembly GCA_027065935.1. Taxonomy (GTDB): domain Bacteria; phylum Bacteroidota; class Bacteroidia; order Flavobacteriales; family Flavobacteriaceae; genus JAADED01. Next base: position 5,130 of record JAMONI010000265.1, read on the forward strand.
CAGGTGACGGAACCAATCAACATCCCACACAAGCCATGTTGGACTTGTATTCCATCCACAAAACCCAAGGCACGTTGGAAAACCTGACCGTTGCCATGATCGGAGATCTGCGCTTGGGACGTACCGTGCATTCCTTGGCACAAGCGCTTTCGGACTTTAATCCGAAATTTTATTTCGCTTCGCCTCGTCACCTGCAAATGCCCAAATACATTAAAGACGAACTGAAAAACAAGGGGGTGGATTTTGAAGAAGTGGAAGACATCAAACCCATCATTCCGCACTTGGACATTATGTATGTAACCCGTATTCAGAAGGAGCGTTTTGCCGTGTTGGAAGACTACGAAAAGGTCAAAGATGCCTATATCATTACGCCGGAAGTCTTGGAAAATGTAAAGGAAAACTTTAGACTTATGCACCCCCTTCCGCGTGTTAACGAAATCACCGTTGAAGTGGATAAAATGCCTTATGCTTATTATTTCCGGCAAGCCCGAAACGGCGTGGTCATGCGCCAAGCCATTATTGCCAAACTGTTGAACTTGGACGTAAACTGATTTGAAAATTAACACTAAAACCCAATGGCATGAAAGAAAAAAAACAACTCCGGGTGGATCCGATAAAAAACGGCACCGTCATCGATCACATTACGGCGGGTAAAGCGCTTCAGGTGGCCGATATTCTCAACTTACAACAGACCGACAACTTAATGTTGATCGGAGTGCATTTGTCCAGTAAAAAAATGGGAAAAAAGGACATCGTTAAGATAGAAAACCGCAACTTAACGGCCGATGAAGTAAACGGCATAGCCTTGATTTCGCCTAATGCCACATTGACCATTATCGAGGATTACCGGGTGGTAAAAAAGCAAAAAATCACCTTGCCCGAAGCGATTAAAGGCCACATAATATGCCCCAATCCCAACTGTGTAACCAACGTCGAACAAGTGGAAACGCGCTTTATCATAGCCAACGGAACACCTGTAGAAGTGCAATGCGCCTACTGTGAGAAGAAATACGGGATAGAAGACGTTAAGTTTAGGTTTTAAACGAATAACCGAAGCTTTAACAATTCTCAACCGGGTTAGGTCAAGATTTTTCGGACGAATCTTTATGCCGAAAAACGGTTTGCTCTTTATCGGGCCCTACGGAAACCACACCGACGGGAACACCAACGTAATTTTCAATAAACCGAATGTAGGTTTCCAAATTTTCGGGTATGTTTTTTTCGTCTTTGATTTCGTGAACGGGTTTTTTCCAAGAGGCAAACCGGGTGTAAACGGGCTTGACGAACTTCTCGTCTATCGTATAAGGAAAATAATCGATTTCTTTGCCTCGATAATTGTAGGATGTAGCGGCTTTTATTTCGTCAAAACCGGTCAATACATCGCTTTTCATCATCATCAATTCCGAAACGCCGTTAATCTCCACGGCATATTTCAAAGCCACCAAATCGAGCCAACCGCAACGGCGCGGGCGTCCCGTGGTGGCGCCGAACTCACGGCCGATTTCCGCCATTTTTCGCCCGTTCTCGTCAAAGAGTTCGGTAGGGAAAGGACCGCTTCCCACTCGCGTGACGTAAGCCTTAAACACGCCGTACACTTTGCCGATTTTACGGGGCGGAATACCTAATCCTATGCTTACTCCCGCCGAAGTGGTGGTGGACGAAGTTACATAAGGATAAGTGCCTAAATTAATGTCCAACAAAGTACCTTGCGCCCCTTCGGCCAATATTTTTTTACCGTCCGACAATGCTTTTTTAAAAAATAATTCGCCGTCAATAAAACTTAATTGTTTCAACGTTTCCACCGCCTCGAAAAACGCTTCTTCCAATTCGTTGAGGTCGAATTGAATATCTACATCTATACAGTCCAAAAGCCGTAAATGTTTCTTAACCAATGCCCGGTATTTTTCTTTCCAGTCCGGCAGTTCGAAATCGCCTATTCTGATTCCGTTTCGTCCCGCTTTGTCCATGTAAGTAGGACCGATGCCTTTTAGCGTGGAACCGATTTTGGCTTTGCCTTTGGCCGTTTCCGAAGCGGCATCGAGTAAGCGGTGTGTGGGTAATGTAACATGCGCTTTGCGCGACAAGAAAAGTCGTTTGCTCAACGGAATGTCATAGTTTTTCAAGCCGTCGAGTTCTTTCTTCAAACTTACGGGATCCACCACCACGCCGTTTCCTATGACGTTAATTGCATTTTCATGGAAAATCCCCGACGGAATGGTGTGTAATACGTGCTTGCTTCCGTTAAAAACCAAGGTGTGTCCGGCATTGGCGCCTCCCTGAAAGCGGGCGATGATATCGTAGGATCCGGCCATAACATCCACCATTTTTCCTTTGCCTTCGTCGCCCCATTGCAGGCCTAATATTACGTCAACCATGTTGTTTGTTTAGTGACCCGTGCAAGGTAAATAAATAAAGCTTAAAATCAAGCGTTGATCATAAAGAAGTTTTAAGTGAGTTTTTGACAAATTCCCCTTAGCGCGGGAAAATGCGTAAGGGACAATCCGGGTGCCGAAGCTAGTAAGTCGGCTAAAAATTACTCAAAAAATCATACAAATTCTCGTTTCGCTTCAGTCCGAATTTTTTTCTTAACACATACCGGGCGGTTTTAACGCTGTCGGGCGAAATGTTGAGCATTGCCGCACTTTGTTTGATGTTGAACCGCAACTTTATCAAAGCACTGAGTTTCAGCTCCGATTGGGTGAGGTCGGGAAATTGTTGCTTGAGTTTTTTGAAAAAATCCTTGTTGACCATTTCGAAGTATTGACGAAAAACTTCCCAGTCTTTTTCGGCTTGCAAACCGGATTTGACACGGTAAATTACTTGATTGATTTCACCGGCCGGCGGTATTTGATTCTTTTTTAACCGGGATAAAAACTGCAGGATATCGTTCAAAACCCGGTTTTTCTGCATCATCATCAAAGCTTGTGAAGTAAGTTGCTTGCTTTTGTATTCCAAGTCGGCCTGCATTTTTTCTTTTTCCAAACGGCTCAACTTCCTTTGTTTTTTGTAATACATAAGCGTTCCTAAAAAAATAAGGGACAACAGCACCAAAATAACCGCAAGCAGATATTTGATTTTTTTCTGCTTGGCCTTGTCTTTTTCCAATTGACTGATGATTAATTGTTTTTTTTCGTCTTCGAATTTTTTTTGCAATTGTTCGATTTTGATTTGGGCTTCCTCACGCTTGACGGAATCCTGTACGTCCGTTAACTCTTCCAAATAACGCAATGAATTTTTATAATCGCCTTTATCTTTATAAGATACATATAAATAATAAAGCGCGTATTCTTTATCTCTCAAACTCTTGTTGCGCCTGCCGATTTCGTAGGCACGTTTAAGGTAGCCGATGGCTCGGTCGTAACGGCCGGTTTGGTAATACCATTTGCCGAAGGTGCTCAACACGGTCGGTTGAAACGACGGCTCGATTTTGTTAAAAATTTCTTTAAGTTTATTAAAATAATATTCCACCGAGTCCTTTTGACGGGTATCGATAAAGTGCTTCGACATGTTCAAATAGCTCTTTACCAAGACTTCAAAATTTCCTTGTTTGCGTACCTCGTCCAATGATTTTCTAAAATAATAATAACTGCTGTCCGTCTGTTTCAAATATCGATACACGATTCCCAAATTGGTATAAATCACGGATTTGTCGTAGGGAATATGATATTTCCCGATAATTTCCAAAGCTTTCCGGTAATGCGACACGGACTTGTTATATCGCATCATATCTTTTTCCAAAATACCCAAATTATTGTAACACGAAACCAAGCCCCGGTAATCCCCGACCTTGTCGTATATTTTG
>JAMONI010000266.1 GCA_027065935.1 Flavobacteriales bacterium
ACGATTTTATTGCCGTGCTGGGCGAAAACCCTTTGCAGGATAATATCGAAGTACGCTTGCACGGAAAATATGTGAACGACCGGATTTTCAGCGATTTCCGCGACCGGTTGCTTCAACAAGGTTTTGTGGATGACGTGGTGTATGAAAAAACCATCCTTACCGCATTGAACCGGAATGTAAAGAAAATAGGCACTTTCATCTTGATTTTTAGCATTATTCTGCTGATTATCATCTACTTTACGGTGAGGAATACGGTCAGGTTGAGTATTTATAACAGACGGCATGTCATTAAAACCATGCAACTTGTAGGCGCTCCGGAAGGTTTTATTATGCGGCCGTATTTGATAGCTTACTCGTTGTTAGGATTGTTTTCGGGTCTGGCAGCGGCGGCCCTGTTGGTTTTTGCTTCTTGGAAATTGCAAAGTTATTTTCCCGCCTTTCAACTCATAATGCATCAAACCCAATTTTATGTACTGATGGCGGGATTGATTTTGTTCGCCTTTCTGATGAGTTTGTTCACCGGATTTTTTGCCGCCCGGTCCGTGTTGCGCATGCATACGGATGATATTCATTTTTAAATAAAAAAAACACCGGATGGAAAGCAAAAGACAAAAACGTATCGCCAAAATTTTACAAAAAGACTTGGCCGAAGTCCTGCAAGGAGAAATCCGTAAGGCGGGAATTAAAAATTTTCTCATAAGCGTTACTAAAGTTTACGTCACTCCCGATTTAACCTTGGCGAGAGTGTATGTAAGCGTTTTCCCTTCCGAAAAAGCCGACGCATCGGTGGAAGCACTTCGCCGCAATGCCAAGTTGGTTAAGCATGACATTGCCCGGCGCGTAAGATATCAGTTACGCAAAATGCCCGATTTGGAATTTTACCGGGACGATACGCTGGATTACATTGAAAATATCGACAAATCACTAAAGGAAGGAGAAAACCCCATCGGAAAGCCTAAGGACAATAAAAATTAATTCGTTGAACATCGCCGCATATATTGCCAAACGGTATTTGTTCGTCCGACGCAACGATGCTTTCAAAGCCGTAAATTACATCACGATAATAGCATCGCTCGGGGTGGCTTTGACCACGGCGGCGTTGTTTGTGGTACTTTCCGCCTTTTCCGGCTTGCGCACCTTTAATGTTTCCCTCATCGATAGAACCGACCCCGATTTAAGAATCTTGCCCCGAACGGGAAAATTTTTCGTACTTTCGGACAGTGTCCGGCAGGTTATAGCTCAAACTTCCGGTATTCGCACTTGGGCGCCCGTATTGGAAGAAAAAGCGCTTCTTCGGGTGTCGGGTAAGCAAAGCATCGTGCTGGTGCGGGGCGTGGACAGTTTGTATGAAAAAATCGTTCGACCCGAAGAAATATTATTGGCCGGGGCTTGGATTGATCCGGATTACGACGATATGGTGGTGGGGCAGGCTATGGCCGGGAAACTTTCGATTTTTGTCGATGACATCGATGAACCCGTCTATATCGTGATACCATCGCGTAAGCGTTCCGGATTTTTTAAGGAAAATCTTGTGACCAAACCCTTCATTGTGTCGGGCATTTATTTACTTACACCCGATACAGAAAAAAAATACGTTTACGTTTCATTGGAATCGTGGCGAAAAATGTTGCAAACCGGTTTGCAGACCGTTTCGTTCGTGGATATCGAACTGAACAACGGCTCGCGAATCGATCGGGTAAAGGCCGAATTATTAAAACACCTGCCTCATAACCTTACGGTAAAGGACAAATTGGAACTCAACCGCTCGATATTGAAAATGTTGAATTTGGAAAATGCGGTGACCTACATT
>JAMONI010000267.1 GCA_027065935.1 Flavobacteriales bacterium
CTTGCGGGGTCAGTACCAATATATTTTCGGCGTTGGCGTTGTTGAACTTGATAGGACCGATACCTTCTCTTTTTTGATAGTCGTGCCAGATGTAGAAAACATTGTTGCGTATGTTATAAAACAAGTTGGTTTTGATGGTATCGTCCACGGCATAGCGTACTTCCACCAGGTTGGCTACGGTACTTGCGGAATTCATATTGAGCATTAGGTCGGTATCGTCACCGTGAATGTGAAATGTGGCCAAAGGCGGCGAAAGATTGTAATTGATGGCCGCCCATCCGTTGTCATATACGTAAATTCCCTCGTTGTCACCGTCGTTGCTTATCCAGTGACCCCGCATTTCAAGGTTTTGAGCGGCTTTGTGATTTCCCAAATTGTCCGCTCCGGCGTGCGTCCATTGTGTTCCGTCGTAATACCAAAAGGCGTTATCGTCGGTGACAAATACCAACAATCCCGTGGCGGGTGTGGCGATAGCATCCCGCTGGGCCGCTGTCATACGAGGAATAAGCAAGCCCTTGTCGGTGGATTTGATGTCTAACATAGCGGAAGCGTCGGCTGCACTTCCGTCGTTATTGATCGATACTTGTGCGTTGAGGTTGATAAGAAACAACGAGCAAATCATCATCAACAGGCTAATCTTTTTCATAGACTCTTTTTTAATAGAATTTTTGCAAAGATAATTTTTTTTTTCATAACCGGAAGTAAATAGATTCATAAATAAAAAATATTGTAACTTGTTGCTTTAAAATTTAAATTCAAATCTTATGTCAGGAATTTTAGATTTGTTACAAGGGCCATTAGGCCAAGTTATTACGCAAGGCGTAGGTGCGCAATTGGGAACCGACACGTCCAAAGCGCAGTCGGCTATGTCGATGGCCATACCCATGTTGATGGGGGCTTTGAAGAAGAACGCTTCCGATCCCGAAAAGGCTTCGGGGTTGTTCGAGGCTTTGATGAGTAAGCACGACGGTAGTATTTTGGACAAGGCTTCGGACATTTTCGGAGGTGGTTTTGTGAATGAAGAGGTAGTGGAAGACGGAGATAAGATTTTGGGACACGTGTTGGGAGAGAAAAAAGAAATGGTCGCCATGGCATTGAGTAAAAAGGCGGGCCTAGACACGGGTTCGGCTTTGAATATGCTTAAGATGGCGGCGCCGATAGTGATGGGAATGTTGGGCAAACAAGCACGCCGGAATAACGTTTCGTCACCCACCGATCTCACCGGTATCATCGGTGGTATGTTGGGCGGCCATTCCGAAGCGCAAAACGAAATGAGTTTTATCGAAAAACTTCTCGACCAAGACGGCGACGGAAGCATTATGGACGATTTGTTTAATATGGGAAAAAAGTTTTTCGGAAGATAGTTTTTTTAAAAACAAATAAAATTATTAAAGGCGGCCGTAAAATGACCGCCTTTAATTTTTTTGGATATATCGTTCGGTTTAGAACCGGTAGCGCACCCCGAATTGGATTTGCCAACGGGATTCCAGGCTGTAATCGTTGGTGAAGGATTTATCGAGAGCGCGGTCGAAGGAGTAAACCGGTTCGCCGTTGGAATCGATATAAACGCCGAGGGGTTGCCGGTTGGTAGGTAATTGGATTTGTCCCCAATTTTCATCCAACAGGTTTCCGAAGTTAAGCACGTTCAAATTGAATTCCACGCGGTGTTTGTTTTTCAGTTTTAGTGTTTGCGTGATTTTGAAATCGACTCGGCTTCGCCAGGGACTTAGGGCGCCGTATTTTTCCATGTATTCACCGCGATGTTTGCTCAAATAAGGGTCTTTTTCGATAAAGGTATTGAAGGCGA
>JAMONI010000268.1 GCA_027065935.1 Flavobacteriales bacterium
TTTAATACTATCATTTTTTCCCGAACGCTTAGTATCGTTCAATCTTTATTTCGATATCCGGTTCGTCGAGTAATATTTTTTCCAAAACCAATTTGATTAACGAATAAACCGAGGCAAACCAAAATACGGTCCAAAAACCGGGTATGTGAATGCCGTCCACCAACCGGGCGGCCATCATCATAATAAAAGCGTTGATAATCAACAAAAAAATGCCCAGCGTCAAAACCGTAATGGGAAGTGTCAGTAATATCAACACGGGACGGACAAACAAATTGAGCAAATACAAAACCAATGCAAAAACCAGTACCACCGTATAACTGTCAAACGACACCGAACCGAACAGTCTGTCGGACAGGATGAGCGCCAATACGCTGATGAAAAATTTTAATAAACTTTTAAAACTCATTATGCAATCGGGTTTTATTTCTTTTTCTCAAATAGGCATCAATATACGACAAAAGCTCGGAATAAATTTCCTTTCCTTTGCCTTTCTGATTTATTTTCAAATAATAATCGTAGGGATACGACAAATCGATTTTCAGGCGGTGTTTTCTGCCGAATGCCCGGGCTTCTTGTAGATTTTTCCTTACGCCGGGCGACAGTTCGTTCCATATCGCTTCAAATTTATCTTTATCGGCACGTTTGTAAATCATCAATACATATTCCAACGTGTTTAAATGTGCCGAATATTTCATTAAAGCCGGACCGTTTTCCATTGCGGTAACCCAAGCGATGAATTCCGCTTCGTTTTCGTAAGCAATCCCCGACTGATGTGCCAGTTCGTGCAGGTGAATATGCGGTAAGAAGACGGCGGGATAGCGGGCGTTGTATTGGGCTTCGTGCGTAAAAGGATTAAAATATCCCGTTACACCGAGATAGGAAACGGGTTTTGACAATAAAGAAGGTTTTAAAACATAAAAGTATTGACGCAAGACCGGCATCGTTTGCGCTTGTTTTTTATAAGTGTTTACAGCTATGTCGCGAAGTAATCCGGGTTGTTCTATTACAACGGGAAGCGTATCGTTTCGGCTTAAGATTTTATGTAACCGGTTGATGCTGTCGGTGGTGGAAAAGCCCAGTTCCCATAACCTTTCTTCAGTGAGGGGTTGAATTTCCAAATCCAATTGACGATAAACCGGTATGCGCCAATAATTGAGTCCCCAAAGCACATAAAACCATAGCACCACCTTCCACAAAGTTTTTTCGGCAAATGCCAAGGGATGATTTTTGTTTCTTATACGTTTAACGGTTTGATATATCAACCAAACCGGAAATCCCAAATAGAGCAAGTCACCGGCCGGAAAGGGGATATGGCGCAAAAAAAACAGGTCAACGGCACGCATAATGGGGTAGAGCCCGCGACTGTAATATTGCTCGATAAAACCGGGAAATTGTCCCGAAAGCAAGATGACGAATGCCAAGACGAACCATTTGGGCAGATACGCGGTTAATATTTTATTGAGCGTGTACTTCAATATCTTTTATGTTTTTACCTTGATGATATCGGACAACCGGGTGGTATATTGCGGTGACAGCCGGGCTTGTTTCATTTTCCAAGTACGTTGCGGATCTTGTCCGCCGAGCTTGAGCAAGTCGTATCCGTAGTGTTGGTTAAGCCGGTCGATGGTTTGCATCAATTTTTCCTGACGGAGGTCGGGAGGAACAAACAGATTTAACTGACGGGTGTTTTGGGGTACGAGTTCACCGGCCAAAATGCCGGCTTTCTTGTAGGCGTACCCTTCGCGCCAGATTTTTTTCAGTCCCGCTACGGCGAGCCGGCTCAATATAAGGGAGGAGTGGGTGG
>JAMONI010000269.1 GCA_027065935.1 Flavobacteriales bacterium
TTCGTTGATGGAGTAAATTTTTCCTTTTTCGGGGTATTTCATGTCGGGATGGGAAAGGTAAAACACCCCGATGGCGGGATTGAGTGTAAATCCGTTGACACCGTGACCGGTGGTATAAACCAGCATGGTGGAAGTGCCGTATATCACATACCCCGCGGCCACCTGTTTGTGACCGGGTTGCAGAAAATCTTCCAAAGTAACGGGACTGCCCACCGGACTTATGCGGCGATAGATGGAGAAGATGGTACCTACCGACACGTTGACATCGATATTGGACGAGCCGTCGAGCGGGTCGATGAGGACGACGTATTTGTTCATGTTGTCGCCGTTTACCCCCGAAATGGTAATAAAATCTTCTTCTTCTTCCGAAGCGATTCCACATACGATTTCTCTGTTGATCAGTGACTTGATAAACAGTTCGTTGGCCAACACGTCCAATTTTTGCTGGGCTTCGTCGTGGGTATTGGTTACGCCCGTTGCTCCGATGATATCCACCAATCCCGCCTTGTTGACGTAATGATTGACGATTTTGGCGGCAAGCCTTATGGAATTTAAAAGACTGCTGAGTTCACCCGTGGAATAAGGAAATTCGTGTTGTTTTGCAATGATGAATTCTCCTAAGGTTTTGGGTTCCATATGACGATTGAATTAAAATCTTCCGGTTATTTGCACTTTGATATTTCGGCCGGGTTCGCTTACGGCCGAAGCGAATCGCTTGTAATGTATGTCGAATATATTTTCCACGCCTATGTTCAGGGTTAAATTGTGCGTAAGGTAGTAATTAAATGAAAGGTTTACAATATACCATTGCGGGAAACCCGCATACTGCCCGGTTTCGGGGTCAAACGGACTTTCTTCGATGTTGTCGATTCCGCTGATGATATCGTATTCGTCAACGGGTTTTTCGGCGTTGTATTCCAAGAATCCGATGATTTCGAAGAAATCGTTTTTGTAACTCAATTCGCTTGTTATTTTCAAGGGCGGAATGGAAGGCATCGGATCTCCGTTTTCTTTTTTGCCTTTTAGGTGACGCAAGGTGCTTTGCCATCGAACGTTCTTATGGGGTTTGAACAACAGACTGAAATCTCCGCCGTAAATAAAAGCCTTTCCGCTATTGACGTTGGCAAAGATATCCACCGGTTCACCGTCATACTCTATCTGGCCGAAACCGTTGAGAATAAACGGTTTGCGTTCAATATAGTTGTGAAAAACATTGTAGTAGGCATAGGCTTGTATTTCGGCTTTTCCTTCCCAAAAAACTTTTTGTATGCCCAGTTCGGATGTATAAATGTATTCGGGCTTGAGGTCGATGTTGGGTACCAGCAATTTGCCTCGTTTTTCCCTGATTTTTCCGACGTCGTCCACATTGGGCGAACGGAAACCGCTTCCTACGGTAAGGCTTATTTTCCAATTCGGGGGCGAATAGATATAATGTGCCGTGGGTGTAAGGGCGAAGTTGTTGATTAACAAAGCTTGAAAAGGCAAATCCACCAATTGCAAATCTTTCCACTTGGCTTTCAGATAGGTTTGTGTGGCCCTGAGTCCGGCCGAAATTTGATGACGTTTGTTAAATCTGTGTTCGTAATTTCCATAGAGGGCAAAGTTCATGTAATGACTTCCGGCATTGGGATAGCGGGTAGGAACGTAATGTTCGCCTATTTCATCCACTACACGGTTGGCTTCCACCACTAAGGTTTTGCCGTAAGCTTCGGATAAAATCTTGTTGTAAACCACTTCGGCGCCGTAGTAGATTTTGCTTTTTGCGTTGATTTTTGACGATAAGTCGGCATTGAGGGTAAGCACATGAACTTTTTCTTTGCGGTATTTTCTTATACTGTCGTTGAATTTTCTGTAAATCCTGCTTTCGCGGGTTTGCTGATAAGAGGTGATAATTTTTAATTTTTTGAGGAATTTACGGTCCGTTTGGTATTCCCATCTGGGTGAAAACATAAAAAACAGCATGGGGCCGTAGTGCCATTCGGCAAATTTCAAATGACCGCCGGTTTGTTCTTTAAGTTTATCGAACCGGGGAATATCGGAAGTGGTATGCAGGTGGGTGTTAAAAATCAGATAGGAATCCGTTCCCAAGGCGAAGAGCGTTTTGTTCATCAATCCGTATTGTTTGTAGGCCGTTTTGGGTTGTATGCTCAAATCGGTATTGGGAACGGGGGCGGGATTAAAGTAATAATCGGAGTTGTTGGAAAATTCTTTGACGATACCCCATTCTTCGTAGCCGTGAAGGCGTAAGTTTCCCATACGGATATCGCCGAAATCCGAATATGACAGTGAGGTCAAGCTTGCCCAGTTCGGTTTGCTGATGTCGAGCGAAAAATGAACGGAAGCCTCACGGGTGGCCGTGGCGAAGCGTCCGAGAATGGTGCCGGAAATCTCTTTGGGATTGTTAATCACCGGCGTTTTCGAGATAAAATGCACTACGCCGCCCAACGCATCCGACCCGTAAATGGACGAAGGGCCGTAAATGACTTCCATACGTTCCAGAACGGGGGTTTCTATGGTTACGGATTTATGCAAATGCCCGGTGCGGTATATGGCGTTGTTCATCCGTACGCCGTCCAGAACCAACAATATCCGGTTGGCTTCCAAGCCTCTGATCACCGGACTTCCGCCTCCGCCTTGAGTTTTTTGAACACTGATACCCGGTAATTTTTCCATTACGTCCGGAACGGTGGAGTTGATTTGGTTTTGAATGCGGACTTGGTCCACCACGGCAACTTGTCTGGCTACGTCTTTCTTGGATTTTTCGGCACGCGACACACTCAACACAACGGTGTTCAGTACCGTAAAAGGCCTGTACAGTTCCACCCGGTATTTGTTTTGGATAATTTCTTTTTTGGTGTATCTTACCGTTTCGTAATCGGGGTGGGCAAAGTAAATGGTATCGTTGGGTTTGAAGAGCCTGATATTGATGATGCCTTTCTTGTTGGTATGTAAAAAAACATTCAGTCGCGGATTAAAAACGGATACGTTTTCCACGGGTACCGCCGTTTCGTAATCGACCACTTTTACTTCTTGTGCCGTCAATACCCAATTAATCATCACCAAAGATACTAAGATTGTAATCGCTTTTTTTCTCATCGGTCGAAAACTTCGTTATAAATTTCCAAACTTTTAGGGTACCGGAAACCTTCCAAATGATAAGCCAAATAATCCAACCATAACTTGAGCGTTAGACGCCGTTCTTCGTGCGAGGATGTTGTTCCGAAACGCAAGAAATGTTGAAGCACTTGTTTTTCTTTTCGGGTTAAAGGTTTGATTTTCTCAAAAGCAAAAATTATTCCGTTTTCTTGATCGCCGGGCCATATTCCCGAATAAGCGGTAATTTCTTTTAAAAACATCAGGTGGAAATCGGGATTAAAGTTTTTTTCGTCCAAGTTTTTAAACATCAACAGGAGATTGTCAAACAGTTTTATGTCGGGGGCGTTGAGTATATGATGCAAAACTTCGGTGATAAACAGTGCTACGGCGGATTTGCGTAAATCGGAATGGAGGGAGCGGTAAACCCAAACCGGTCTTACGCCGGTTATTTTGGGATGAAAGCGGGCGGATTTTAAATATTCGATTTCCACCCAATTGGGCGGGCGCAGTAAAATTCTTTTGCTTGCACTACCGGCGCGTTTTGATGCCGTAAATCCCAATGAGATCTTGCCTTCTTTTTTTGAAAACACGTCGATAATGAACCGGTTGTCGCGGTAACGGAAATTTCGTAAAACCAAAACAATGTCTTTCTCTCTTTTTGTCATCACTGTCAGTTGATTATCAAGGCTTTAAGCACTTTTGTATTCCGGATTTCCTCATCGACCAACAGGATGAGATACACACCGCTTGCCACTTTGCGCCCCGCAAAATTTTTCAAATCCCAACGTACCGAACCGCCTTTTGACCGGGTTTCATATACCAAATTACCTTCGATATCGGTAATTTTCACGCCCGTGTCTCGCATCAGGTTGGTAATAATCAAATATTCGTGGTTCCGTGTCACCACCGGATTGGGATACACGTAAGCATCGTCCAAGTTGTTTTTTCCTTCCGATGCATCGCCTTTAAAACCTATAAGGCCTCTGTCGGTGGCAAAAAGGACGATGCCCGTAACGGGATCGATGCTGATATCGAAAATGGAGTTTCCGGGCAGGGGTGAATTTTCTTTGGTAAATCGATATATGGTTTGTTGACCGTCTTCGGAGAAATAAAAAACGCCGGCATTGGTGGTGCCCACCCATTTGTTATTGGCGCCGTCCACTTCGATTACGGAAATTTCCGTGTTGAGGAGCAGTTCTACACCTTGATTGTCTTGTCCTTCGAGTTCTTCAAGTTCGATGATGATTCTTTCCAATTGAACCGAAGGTTCGGTAAAAGCCCGGGCGGGATTTCGTAATATACGCAGGCCGTTTAAGGTGCCTACCCAAAGTATGTTATCTTTATCGACGGCTACGGCTTTGGTATTGCGATAGCTTCCTTCGTAGGGAATATTGTTTTGTTCGGTCAGGGCTACCCAATCGCCGGTTCGGGGATTGAATCCGACCAGTCCCAAACGGTGTGTGGCAAGCCAAAGGTTACCTTCGCGGTCAAAATTCATTTGGGCGACGCCTTCATTGGTCATGGTATCCACTATGGATTGGAACGAGTAGGATTGCCAGTTTCCCTGCAAATCATATCGATGGAGGCCTTGCATAACCAAGCCTTGATAGGCCCACAAGTTACCGTCATCATCAAAGATCACAGGGCTTATCCGGTAGCTTTCGTAAGGCCCCGATTGTAATATGATGGGAGGAAACGGCGCATTGGAGTTATCGAATTTTTGGAAAAAAGTTCCGTTTCGGAATTCCACCAAGCCTTCGTGAAACGAAGCGGCAAAAAATTGTGCGGTATCCCGGGGGTTGATTATTACATCGGTTAGATTTCTAACTTGAAAATCTTCGTAGGGAATATTTTTCCACCGCTTATCGACATACCTGCTGATTCCGCTTCTGTCCAAAGGCGAGGGATTGTAAAGTTCGGTATAGTCGCCATACACCACGCATATCTGTCCGTCGTAAATATCGGCGGAAAAAGGGTTGTTTTGCAAGGGGGAGTCGGGATGGATTTTTCGGTAGCTTCCGGGGGGTTGATTGGAAGTGATTAGGATGCCGTGCGATTCCGTACCGATGTATAGCTTGCCGTTACCCGTCGTTAGGGAAACCACCCGGAAGGGCAAGGCGGCGGTAGGCGAAAATGTTCCCGTAACCGAAAAAAAAGAGTTCAACTTCAACACCCGGTTGTGAAATCCCACGTAAAATCCCGAGTCGTCGGAGGCCAGGTCTTTGATGTTTGAAGGGACCGTGTAAACGTTACTTACCGAATTGGTGTTTATTTCATAGATGCCGTTTCCTTTTACGCCGTAGATCCGGTTGTTAAAAACCCGAAGCAATTGCCATGTGCCGCCGTCCAATCTGTTCCATGTGGTAAAATCCGATTTGTCGGGATTGCTCAGGTCCGTAAAAACGATGCCTTGCGTATCGGTGGCGGCGTAAATTTTTCCGTTGAAAATCAAGATGTCGTTGACCTGCAACTCCATGCCGCCCAATCCGATGTAGTAAGTGTCTCCGAATTCCTGTTTGTCTATATCGTATTCGGTGATTCCGTAGGGCATGGCTAAGTATAAGGTGTTTTGATGTGATGTTACGGCAATGATTTTTTTGTCTTCGTCGGGTATCAGGGAAGTAAACAAACTATTGTCCCGAAACACTTTTCCGTCGGGATTTATGATTTCTATTTTTCCGTTTTGGTGTGCCACGAAATATTTGCCGGATATCCGGTGGTAATGAAAAGCCGAAATTTTTTCGCCCGAAAGCCCGTGAACGGTTGAAAAGCGTTGGAACTCACCGGATTGTTCGTCGTAAAGAAAAACCGCATTGTCGGTAGCGGCCGCCACGTTGTTCCCGTTGACGTTCAGGTCGAAAATGTAATGATATGAAAGCATATCAATCCAACGGGAGGCGGACTGTCCCCATACGTGTAAACTCAACCATACCAGCAGGAAGCTAATTTTTGGCGTGAAACTGTTTTTCATACTCTTCGATTAAGGGTCGGATGGTTTTTTCGGGAATATCCGTTATGCGAATATACATTAACGCGTCGATGCTGTTATTGAAATCGGGGTCCACGTTAAATCCGATGATTTTTGCATTTTGGCGGATATATTGTTTGATCAATACCGGCAAACGCAGGTAATTGGGTTCCAGCTCGTCGATAAGTTTGTCTAACTTGTTTAAATCGGAACGGGTTTTTTCAAAAATAAAGTCTTTGTCGGCGTCTTCGAGTTTGACCTTAAATTCTTTGCGCGGATGAATGTAAGTACCTAAAAAGGGGTCGTAGTAGTTGGATTTCATAAATTCAATCATTAAGGCTTTGGAAAAATCCGAAAATTTATCGCTTATACTAACGCCTCCCACCAAGTATTTATGATACGGATATTTGAAAATGGTCAAAATTATTCCTTGCCAGAGCAAAAACAAGGGGTAGGGTTTTTGTTGATATTCCGGTATGACAAATGCACGCCCCAATTCCAATCCGTATTTGAGCAAATAATGGGCTTCGGGTTCAAAACGGAACAGTGAAGCGATATAAAATCCGTCGATTCCCTTTTCGGGATAAATTTCACTTCCCAATCCGATGCGGTAGGCGCCTACTATTTTCTTGGCTTTATTGTCCCACAAAAAAAGATGTTTGTAGTATTTGTCGTACCGGTCCAGGTCGATGCTTTTGCCCGTTCCTTCGCCTATTTTTCGGAAGGTTACTTCGCGCAACCGGCTGATTTCGGTGAGGATATCGGGGATTTCCTCACTGTCGGCCAAATAGATTTCGTAGTGGTTTCTTTTGTTGAGTTGTTTGCCGTTTTTTTTCAATCGTTCGATTTCCTTTTCGAGTTTTTCTACGGGAACGGGGTCTATAATTTTCTTTTCCCGCCGTTTGAAAAGGGGGAACTTTTTCTTGGAAGGGGGGCGTTCGAAGGGTTTGGCCAGCAAGTAGGTTTTCTTACGGAGAAAATCACCGAGTTCTTTATGGTCTTTGAATTGTTTTTGTTCGCCGGGTCTGACGGGATGTCCGATACGCACTTGGATGGACTTACGGTTTTTGTTGAACAGTTCCGATGGCAAGCGCGCCGTGCGCAAATACGGATTAATTCTGCTCATCCAGTAAAAAATTCGACTGTTTTTGGCGTGAAAATAAATGGGCACAATGGGTACATTGGCTTTTTGAATGAGTTTAAGCACGGCTTCGTCCCAATCTTTGTCCACATAGATGTTTCCTTCACGGTAGGTGGACACTTCACCGGCGGGAAACAGGCCTAAGGGATGTCCGCGCCGGATGTGTAACAAAGCCATTTTAAGCCCCTTAAAGCTCGAACGTTGGTTTTTCAAATCCTCAAAAGGATTGACCGGTAAAAAATATGCCGACAACGGTTCGATCCGGGATAATAAAAAGTTGGTCAGCACCTTAAAGTCGGGTCGTTTGTCCAACATTAATTTCATCAACAAGATGCCGTCCAGTCCGCCCAAGGGATGGTTGGATATGGTGATAAAAGGTCCTTCTTTCGGAATACGTTTCAAATCTTCTTCGGGAATTTCCAAGTTGGCTTGAATTTCATCCAAAAGTTTTTCGATGAATTCCTTCCCTTGCAAATGTTTATGCCGGTCGTAAAAATCATTGATGCGTTTCAGACGTAAAACGTGCAAGAGGACATAACCCGCAAAAAGGGCTAACCATTTGGGTCGTTTTACGGGTAATACGGAAGCAATATCTTTGGCGCTGATCAGACTCATCGGCAAATTTTCAAACTTCAATTTATGTATTTTTCCAAAACTTCCGTAATTTTTTCCACGGCTCCGGTACGGTCGTTGACAAATTTTCCTGCAATTTTGCCCGCTTTTTTGATATTTTCGTCATGTAACGTGATGAACATTAAATCCTTAAGCTCTTTTGAAGAAGTAATGACGAAAGCTCCGCCTTGTTGCAATAGATTTACGGCTTCGTTGAATTTTTTATAATTAGGTCCGAAAAGTACGGGAACGCTATAAACGGCGGCTTCCAATATGTTGTGAATTCCCTTCCCGAAACCACCGCCCACATAAGCCGTGTCGGCATAACGGTACACGTATTTGAGCAGTCCCATCACATCACCGATGAGTATGCGGGCATCTTTGTCTTTTTGCGCATACCGGGAGTATAATGCCGCTTTCGAGCGGATTTTTTTCAGAAGTTGCTTGATGTGATCGGGTGTGGGTTCGTGGGGAACAATAAGCAATTTCCAATCCCGGGCACGCGGGTCTTCGATAAAATCTACGAGTAAGTCTTCGTCTTCAGGCCAAGTGCTTCCGGCCACCAAAAGTTTCCGTCCGGCTTTAAAATCCTTTATTACGGGAAAATCGATACGGGTACCGGGTAGGGTTTTCACGCGGTCGAATCGGGTATCACCCGTGACCATCACATTATTTAATCCTTCACCGCGCAATAAGGCAGCGGATTTTTCGTCTTGCACGAAAAATCCCGAAAAGTTATGTAATGCGTCTTTCAGAAAGTTTTGTTTCAAAACGTTTTGGTTTTCTCTGAAAACGCCCGAAACAAGGAACACGGGAATGCTTTTTTCCTTTAATGTTTTTAAGAAGTTCGGCCAAAATTCATACTTTATGAACAAAGCCAAAGCGGGCTTGATACGGTCGATGAAATAAGCGGCATTATTGCGGGTGTCGAGCGGTAAGTAGCACACATAATCGGCGGGGGTTTTGTCCTTGAGGAATTCATAACCCGAAGGAGAAAAAAACGTGAGTATCACAGGGCGGCCGGGAAAACGTTTTTTCAGGCTT
>JAMONI010000270.1 GCA_027065935.1 Flavobacteriales bacterium
GCTTATACGAACGCTTCCTTCGGTAACCGGATAATAACCCGAATCGGGATGAAAAGCATGAAAACCGTACACGGCTTTAATGTCTTTAAGCTTACCGTCCTTCCATTCGCCCGGTGAAACCGGATGGTCGAGTTCCATTGTTAGCGAATAATCCATATCGGCATCCATAATGCGCTTGTCAACGGGATAAACCCTGTAGCCGAGTTGAACCGTGACTTTGTCTCCTTCTTCGGCAACAAGATAAATTCTGCCCGTCGGGTCTTTTTTGATGTCAAGCGAACGGCCGGGCGTGAGTTTTATGTACCGCGCACGACCCGTTTGACCGTCATTGTGAACTTCGTTTTTTACTTCAACCGGCTCCTTAAGCGTGATATGTTGGCTTCTACATCCGGACAAAAATAAAAGTCCGGTCAAAAAATACATCCAATTTTTCATATAAGTTTTTTTATTTTCAAAACAAATATAATGCCTATTTTCAAATGTTATGTCCGGTTTGCAAAATTTTTTTTATATTTATAAATAAAATTCAAAAAAATGAAAAGAATACTCGTTCCCGTCGATTTCTCCGATTGCTCCGTTTCGGCCCTAAAAGTGGCCGTTTCCATAGCCCGAAAAACCGGTTCGGAAATTATCATGTTACATTTAATCGATTTGCCTTCGGGCGAAGTGGGTATGTTTGAAGGCGGTATTCCTACCGGCCCCGCCGCACTGGCCCTTATGAACAAAGCAAGACGCCAGTTTTCCGAACTGCTCGAACAAGACTTCCTTCAAGGCGTCAAAGCCGAAGATTACGTGGACTTTAACAAACCTTTTGAAGGAATAGCCGAATACGCCAAAGAAAAAGAAGCGGACCTGATTGTAATGGGCTCACACGGCACCACCGGTCTCGACAGTTTCTTCGTCGGTTCCAATACCGAAAAAGTGGTTCGCACCTCCGAAATACCGGTCTTGGTGATTAAAAAAGCCGTCGAAACTTTTGAACTCAACAATGTGGTTTATGCCTCGAGCTTTAAGGAAGAAGCATATAAAAGTTTCGATAAAATATTGAAATTCATCAAGTTATATAATCCCAAACTATACTTATTGCGAATCAACACGGTAACCAACTTCCTGGCTACGCACGAAAGTTTTGAGTTAATCGATGGCTTTATCGAAAAATATAAAACGGAACTGCAAGGCATAAGTTATGAAAAAAAGGTCTATGACGACTACTCGGTACAGGAAGGCATCTTTCATTTTGCCGACCGCGTGGATGCCGACCTCATCGCTTTAGGCACGCACGGCCGGCAAGGATTATTGCATTTCTTACAAGACAGTATTGCCGAAGACGTGGTCAACAAAGCCAAACGCAACATTCTTACCGTTAAAATGTCCGAATAAGGCGGGAAATCTTATATTTGTCGAAAAATCGAACGTATGAACATTATCATTCCCATGGCGGGATGGGGAACGCGTTTGCGCCCGCATACCTTGACCGTACCCAAACCCTTAATCAATGTTGCCGGAAAATCGGTGGTCGTGCGTTTGATTGACGAAATCAACGCCTCGATTTCGGAACCGCTTACCAATTTGGTCTTTATCGTCAAACCCCAATTCGGTAAAGAAGTAGAGCAAATGCTCTTGGAAACCGGCCGAAAGTATAACATCCCGGCTCATATAGTGTATCAAGAAGAAGCGATGGGAACTGCACACGCCGTTTTTCAGGCCAAAGCATTTCTTGAAGGTAAAGTTTTCATTGCTTATGCCGATACGCTTTTTAAAGGGAAAATCATTATTCCCCCCCGGGCCGATTCGGTA
>JAMONI010000271.1 GCA_027065935.1 Flavobacteriales bacterium
GTTTCTTATTTCCCGGTTCGTCTTTTTCTAAAAAAACCGGACATAAAATCCGAAGGATTTTAAAAGGGGAGCGGATAAAAAAATCTCTATATAACGAGAGATTCCTCGTCGTCCCGATAGCTACCGGGACTTTCCTCGTCCGCAGGAACCCTATGGGAGCATGACATTGGTCGTTCTTTTAGTCTTTTATTGCCTTCGGGACGCGTATGTCATTCCGAACGCAAGTGAGGAATCTCAATCACAAACCATCCCGCGCATTCAACTCAATCGAGGGGCACCCGCAGGCGGGCGTTTCTTATTTCCCGGTTCGTCTTTTTCTAAAAAAACCGGACATAAAATCCGAAGGATTTTAAAAGGGGAGCGGATAAAAAAATCTCTATATAACGAGAGATTCCTCGTCGTCCCGATAGCTACCGGAACTTTCCTCGGTATGACACGGGAATTGTTATTGCCAATACGAGTCCGTGACCGGCGGCCGCATGGAGGCGGAATCAATCTATAGAAAATCTTAAGCTTAACGGTATCACGAATTAGGGAGGGGAGCGTTAATGCTAAAAAAATTTTATTGATTTTAACAGATTAGGAATTTTATCGTTATATTTATACAAAATTTAATGCACGGTACCGATGAAAAATTTCTTTGTTTCTCTTACATTCCTTTTGCATCTTGCGGCAAACGGCCAATCTTTTAATAAAGCCAAATTGGACGTTTTTTTTAATGCACTTGAACAACACAACAAATTTATGGGAAGTGTGGCGGTGGCCAAAGA
Source organism: Flavobacteriales bacterium (assembly GCA_027065935.1). GTDB lineage: Bacteria > Bacteroidota > Bacteroidia > Flavobacteriales > Flavobacteriaceae > JAADED01. The sequence goes on from JAMONI010000271.1 coordinate 771, forward strand.
CGGAAAAATCATATACGTCAAAACCATAGGATTTGCCGATGTGGAAAACAAAATTCGAGCGGATGAGCGCACCAAATATCGTATCGGGTCAATAAGCAAAACCTTTACCGCCGTTTTGATTTTAAAGGCTTGGGAAGAACAAAAACTAAATTTGGATCAGCCTATTGACAAATGGTTTACCCGCTTTCCTAACGGCAATAAAATAACGATTCGACATCTCTTGTATCATCGTAGCGGAATCGGTAATTTTACCAATGCCAAGCAATACACATCCTATTACACTTCGCCCCAATCCAAGGATCAAATGATTTCACATATCATCAATTCCGGGATCGAATTCGAGCCGGGGAGCAAAACGCAATACAGTAATTCCAATTATGTACTTCTGACTTATATTCTCGAAGATGTTTACGGTAAATCTTATGCCGAATTGGTCAGGGAGTACATTACGCTTCCCGCCGGATTACAAAACACTTATGTTTTTGACCGGATTGATGTGGAAGAAAACGAGTGTAAATCGTATCACTATAAGGGGTCATGGGTGGAAGCGCCTCAAACACACTTTAGCGTGGCCCTTGGGGCCGGCGGTTTGGTTTCCACATCAATCGATTTGGTGCAATTTGCCGGAGCTTTATTTAACGGTAAACTATTGAGTGACGAAAGTTTGGCCGAAATGAAAACCTTGAAAAACGGTTACGGGATGGGCATTTTCCCCATTCCTTTCTATTATCACATAGGTTTCGGCCACACGGGAGGAATCGACGGATTCAACGCCGTGTTTGCTTATTTTCCCGGTAGTAAAGTTTCTTACGCTTTGGTATCGAACGGAGCTAATTACAATACGAACGACATTTCCATAGCGGTTTTAAGCGCCGTGTTTGACAAACCTTATGAAATCCCTGAGTTTTCAAGCTACAAGTTATCTTCCGAAGATTTGGACGTTTACTTAGGGGTGTATGCATCGGAACAAATCGATTTGAAAATAACCGTGACGAAA
>JAMONI010000272.1 GCA_027065935.1 Flavobacteriales bacterium
GGGGCGGTGCGGATCGTGTTTATAAATCCGGTATTAAAACATATATTCAAAACACCGAAACTTCGGATGTAATCGTAGGTATAAGACCCGGCAAGGACACCAACAGGTATGATTTATATTTTATACCTACCGTTTTGATTGCACATTGGGGAACAAAAAGTAAATCGATAAAAAAATTGGAACCCTTAAAAAACAACTACTACTTTTTGGAACATTGTAAGGATCACACAAACATCATTCGAAAAGCCGAAGCTTTAGGCTTATTGTAAGCTTACCTTATCATAAACCATTTCTTTATTTCATCCGTCAAATCCGTTTTTTCCCAAGTAAATAGTTCCACTTCTTTGTGAATCAATTCTTCACGTTTAAGTTCGTAATTATAACGCTTGAACGGTTTGATTACCGTTTGCGGCGTACGTCCGAAATGTCCGTAAGCCGCCGTTTCGGCATATACGGGTTCTCTCAACTTTAAACGTTCTTCTATAGCTTGCGGATTGAGTTTATAGTGTTTCCCTAAAATTTCTGCAATTTCCATGTCCGAATAATTCACTTTGGACGTTCCGAAAGTATCCACAAAAATATTAATGGGTTCGGCCACGCCGATGGCATATGAGACTTGAATAAGCACTTCGTTAGCCACACCTGCCGCCACCATATTTTTGGCCAGATGACGCACGGCATAAGCCGCCGAACGGTCCACCTTGGACGGATCTTTACCCGAAAAAGCACCGCCTCCGTGCGCGCCCCTGCCCCCGTAGGTATCCACAATGATCTTTCTACCCGTTAATCCCGAATCTCCGTGCGGACCTCCTATCACAAACTTCCCCGTCGGGTTGATAAGCAAACGGGTATAATCAAAGCGGTCTAACATACGGGCAACGCTATCGCCAAAGGCCTCTTTTAATCTGGGAAAAACATACCGGATAATATCTTGCTTGATAATTTCCTGCATTTTCCGTTCGGCCTTTTTTTCCGCTTCACGAACATCTTTTCCGGGTTTAATAAATTCATCGTGTTGAACGGAAATCACTATGGTATGAATCCCCGAAGGACGCCGCCTTGCATCATATTCCACCGTTACTTGCGACTTGGCATCGGGACGCAAATACGGCATTTCGCCGGTTTCTTTCCGAATGTAAGCGATAATTTCCATAATCTTATGCGCCAAGGCGATGGGAAGCGGCATAAGCGATTCCGTTTCATCCACCGCATAACCGAACATCATGCCTTGGTCCCCGGCCCCTTGCTCGCCTTCGGAACGAATTACCCCTTGGGCTATATCTTCCGACTGATCGTGAATCGCCGACATCACACCGAGCGATTTGTATGAAAAATAATAATCGTCTTTGGTATAACCTATGCGTTTGATGGTTTCCCTGGCTACATTCTGCACGTCCACATAGGTTTTACTTTTCACCTCGCCTACAATGATAACTTGCCCGGTGGTTACCAAAGTTTCCACCGCTACGTGTGCCTCGGGGTCGAATGCCAAAAATTGGTCTAATATGTTATCCGATATTTGATCGGCGATTTTGTCGGGGTGTCCTTCCGAAACGGACTCGGAAGTAAACAAATAGTGTCTTTTTTGCATCGAAAAAAATTTTTACAAAAATACCAAGCTTTTTACGGAAATAAAAACGAAGAACGGCTAAGGACAATCGGACATCGATTCGGACTTTGACTGTAAGCTCACTACTGATTTCATTGTAGCAAAGAAAGATTTTACCGGCAAATAAACCCTTGCGCATTCAACTCCA
>JAMONI010000273.1 GCA_027065935.1 Flavobacteriales bacterium
TTACGATGAAATTTTCGTATTGGGTGGCGACGATTTGTCGGAATATTATACGGATAAAATTTACAGGGATTTGCTCAAATACTGGCGTTGGTCCAAAAGCAGAAAGTTGATTTTGTGGCAACAAAGTATGGGCCCCTTTACCCGCTGGAAAAATCGATTGGTCGTGAGATATTTTTACAAAAAAATTCCGGTTTATGTCAGAGATTTTTGGTCGAAAAAATATTTGAAAGAAGCATTCAACCTCGATAGGAACGTTATTCAAGGGGCGGATTTGGCCTTTGCGGATTTACCGCTCCAGCATAACAAAAACATCGAAAAAGAAATTTTGGAAAAATACGGATTGTCGCCAGGAAACTATGTAACATTGGTTATTTCGGGTTTGCAAGGAAAGTATTACACGAATAATAAAACCGCTTATTACAATACGTATAAACAAATATTGGAAAAAATAAAATCGCACCCGCACTTGAAAGATTTCAAAATCGTCCTGTTGGCACATACCTTTCCGCCGCACGGAGACGAATCAAGACAAATTCATGAATTTATGCAATTTATTCCCGAAGGTTTAAAGGAAAATATCGTTCCTGTCACGGACAAAATTTTACCCACGCGGGCGCGTTTCGTTTTGGGCAACGGTATGTTTACCCTTACCGGACGTATGCACGCCGCCATATCCACCTTTCAAACGGGCAAACCCGCCGTATCACTGTCCTACAGTGCCAAATACAAAGGCGTTATAGGAATGAACTTAAACCGTAACGACCTCATCATCGATGCCGACCGTCCCGAATTGTGGGAATCGGGCAAGCTCGTTCATCTGGTCGAAAACAAAATAAATTACGTAATCGACCGGTATGCGCAATTGACCCGGGAAATCAAAAATAAAGTTGAAAAGCAAAAAAAAATATTGGATGAGAATTTTGATAGCCTTAGATTTGAAACGCTTGAAAAAGTGTAACAATTTATACAATCCACAATCGTTAGGTAAAGTAAAAACATAAAATTGATGAAAAAGATATTTTTGGCGTTATGGATTTTGATTTCCGGCATACTACAAGCACAAGGTCAGACAAAAATCATATCGGCACAACGCGTGGACAAAGCCCCCAAGATCGACGGAAAAATCGATGACTTGTGGAAAACCGTCCCTTCGGTAACGGGATTTACGGAATACGATCCGGGATTCGGTGAGCCGGCGCCTAAGGGTTACGAGACCGAAGTAAAACTAGCGTATGACGACACGGGCATTTATATTTTGGCCGTGCTTAAGGATCCGCATCCCGAAAAAATTGTGCGCGTTTTCAGCTTGCGTGACCAATACAGCATTTCCGACATGTTCGGAATCTTAATCAATCCCTTTAAAGCTCCGGGTAACAATTACATCTTTTCGGTATTTGCTTCGGGAACGCAATTCGACGCCGTTCAAGGGGATTTTACGGACTTTTCGTGGAACGCCGTGTGGAATTCGGCGGTGGAAATTACCGGCACCGGCTGGGTGGTGGAAATGGCCATACCTTATTCGGCCTTGCGATTTCCCAAGAAAAAGGAACAAGTATGGGCGGTGAATTTCTTTAGAGATATCACTTCCTTGCGTAAAAAACTGTCTTGGGTGCCTATAGATAAAACCAAACAAGCCGATGTGGTGGTTTTTACGGGCGAATTACGCGGATTGAAAAATATCCGTCCGCCGGTGCGCCTGAGTTTTTACCCCTACTTTTCGGTTAACTTTTCCAAATACGAAGACCAAAAAAAAGTG
>JAMONI010000274.1 GCA_027065935.1 Flavobacteriales bacterium
TTCACAGCCTTAGAAAGGCTTTCATTTTTTCCGAGGGTAGCATCAAGACCGCCGCATTTCCCGAAGGGATCCGTTGGACAACCGCTCTGCCACCTCTCCGGGTATTTCGATAATTTATAATTCAAAGAGCGTGCAAATATAATCAATTTTCAAATAAAAATCACTAAAAACGCATGGTTACTGCATTGATGTTCATTCCCGCTCCTACGGAGGCCAACAATATCAAGTCGCCTCGGTTAAGTTTTTGGTTTTCGATCATTCCTTTTAAAACCTGGTCCATTAAGGTGGGGATGGTGGCTACGGAACTGTTTCCCATAAAATCGATGTTGCTTGGCATCACTCCTTCGGGTGCTTGCATGCCGTATAAACGGAAGAAACGTTTTACGATGGCTTCGTCCATTTTTTCGTTAGCTTGGTGGATGAAGATTTTTTTGAGGTTTTTAATATCTTCACCCGATTTGTCGAAGCAAGCTTTCATCGCCGAAGGGACTTTGCTCAAGGCAAATTCATAAATTTTGTGTCCTTGCATGAAGATGTATTTTTTGCTTTGATCGTGCCGGGTGTTCACCGATGGCGCGTTCCATAAAAGTTTGGCTTCGGGATAGGCGTACGTATGAGACAGAAACGACAAGATTCCTTCTTCGGGATTTTCCGTAAGTTCCAAAACGGTAGCGCCGGCACCGTCGGCAAAAATCATAGAGTCTCGAGAATAGGGGTCTCTTATCCGGCTTAATGTTTCGGCACCTATGATTAATGCGTATTTGGAGTAGCCGGCTTGCATTCGGATATGGGCTTGGATTACTCCTTCGAGCCATCCGGGGCACCCGTAAAGTAAATCAAAGGCTACGGATGCGGGATTTTTTATTTGTAATTTATACTTAACCCTTGATGCTAACGAAGGGACATAATCGGAAAATAAGGTTCCTTGCTCGATATCGCCGTAATTGGATGCCACAATGATAAAGTCCAAATCTTCTTTGTCGATTCCTGCGTTTTCGAGAGCTTTCCGGGCGGCTTCGGCCGCAATGTCCGAAGTTACCAATTCGTCCCGGACAAAACGGCGCGCTTTTATATTTGTTATTTCAACAAATTTTCGGATGATTTCTTCATTCGATTTGTTTATCTTTCCGTTTTTATCATAAAATTCCCAATCGAGGAAGTCTTCGTTTTTTACTTCGATTTCGGGCATATAATGACCTGTCCCGATAATTTTTGCACGTCTTAAATTCATCTGTTTTCATTTAAGCACCAAAATTATGAATTATTTTTTTTATAAAATTAATCTTGTCCAGACGAAACCTCGAGCGAAGAATTATTTGGGATGATTACAATTTATTTTTGATAAAGTCAAAGATTGCGTTTGGAACGGATGAAGTGTTTTCGTTCAGTAAATGCTCGTAGTTTTCGGCGAGTTTTTTACCCAATTCCACACCGGGTTGGTCAAAAGCGTTGATGTTCCACAAGATGCTTTCCGTAAAAATTTTATGTTCGAAAACGGCGAGTAAAAAACCTAAATTTTCGGGGCTTAATTCGTCGAAAACAAACGTTACGGAAGGCCGGTTTCCTTCAAAATTATTTAACGGATTGTCGGATTGCGCCCCGAAAGCCAAAGCATCGGATTGGGCTAACAAATTGGCCAAAAGTGTGATGCGATTTTTCTTTAATTTTGTTTTGGATTGAACATATCCCGTAAAATACACCGGGGCGATTTCGGTGCCTTGATGTAAGAGTTGAAAAAAAT
>JAMONI010000275.1 GCA_027065935.1 Flavobacteriales bacterium
ACCATTCTAAATAACACGCTTTTTTTCGTATATTTGTCGGGCAAATAAATGCATGATGAAGCTCACCGAACTCAAACCTAACGAAAAAGCCCTTATTACGCGCATCCATAACGCACCGGTTAAAATGCTGGAAATGGGTATTTTGGAAGGAATCCGGGTGCAAATGATCAAGCACAGTCCTCTACAAAAGATGATTTTACTTCGCGCAAACGGAAACCTGATTGCTCTTCCTCAGCAGGTGGCACAACGGGTGGTCGTTCGTCCGCTGAATGAAGATGAAAGTTTATACTGTGAAAAAGTCCTCTCGGAATATGAAGAAATATAAATTGTTGTTGGCGGGAAATTCCAACGTAGGAAAATCCACCCTTTTTAACGTTTTAACGGGTTTGCACAAACAAACCGGTAACTATCCCGGAACAACCGTTACAAAATCAACCGGAATTGTTAAACTACCCGATGGGTCGGTAGCGGAAATTATCGATTTGCCCGGAACCGAAAGTCTGTATCCGCACTCGGCCGATGAAGAAGTTGCCGTAAAAGAACTGATGGGTTTTCCCGAAAATGCCGACGCGGTAATCTACGTGGCCGATATCGACGGTTTGAAAAAAAACCTCTTGTTGCTTTCTCAAATAATCGACCTGAAAATTCCCGTTCTTTTGGTTGTCAACAAGGCCGATAAAATGAAGGCCAAAGGCGTGGAAATCGATACGAAAGCTTTGGAAAAACATTTGGGCGTTCCCGTCGTGATGTTCGGACAAAAGGCATTTAACCGGCGTAAAGAACTGCTGCAAATCCTTCGGGATTTTCTGAAAAATCCCCGTGTTCCCGGCAAAGATTTTTATTCTTCTTTGAGGCTTAACGAAACATTTCCCGAGCTGAAAAGCATAAACGCATACCGTGAATTGGTGAAGGCCGTTCACAAAGAGGACTTACCGGATGTCCGGCAAATAATCAAAAAAGAAATCATCCGCCGTTATCATTTGTTCAATCGTTTTTTTTCTGAAATTTATAAGCGTCAACCTCAAGATCGGACGGATTTAACCGGCCGTCTCGACCGTGTTTTTCTGCATCCGCTATGGGGTTATGCGGTATTTTTCACCCTTATGTTTTTGATGTTTCAATCCGTGTATCAATTGGCCGAGTATCCGATGAACACTATCGATGCATTATATCATCGCATATCGGTTTGGCTTTCCGGCGTATTATCCGGGAACGTACTTACCGATTTGTTGATCAACGGTTTATTGAGCGGGATTTTCGGTGTGTTGATTTTCGTCCCGCAGATTGCTTTTTTGTTTTTGTTTGTTATTCTGATGGAAAAAACCGGTTATATGAGCCGAGTGGTTTACCTGACCGACCGTTGGCTCAAGCCCTTCGGGATGAGCGGAAAAAGTTTAGTGCCGCTTATATCGGGAACGGCTTGTGCCGTACCGGCCATCATGGCCACGCGATCCATAGAGACCCGAAGAGAACGGCTTATCACCATGTTGAGTATTCCCTTCACCACCTGTGCCGCCCGTTTGCCCGTTTATACCGTTATGATTGCTTTGATTATTCCCGATCAAACCTTATGGGGATTTGTCGGCATGAAGGGATTGACCCTGTTTTCGCTTTACGTTTTGGGATTCGTATCCGCACTGATCACCGGGCTTGTGTTGAACTTTCGCATGCAAAAACGTTCCGCCTCGCCGCTTATTATGTTGATGCCCGATTATCATTGGCCGGCACTTAAAGACTGGTTTGTGGATTGGGTGGATAAAATTCGCTCTTTTGTTTTCGGAGCCGGAAAAATTATAGTAGCCTTTTCCGTCGTCCTTTGGTTTTTGGGCACGCACGGGCCGAAGGATGAAAAAGGAAACCCGAAAATTTTGGCTTACCCCGTTGCTTTGGAAACGTCATATCTGGGGCAATTCGGTAAATTCATCGAACCCGCTTTTCGCCCCTTGGGATTCGATTGGAAAATCGACATAGCCGTGCTGAGTTCTTTTGCCGCAAGGGAGATTTTCATATCCACACTGGCCACCATTTATTCGGTGGAAGACGATCATCCCGAAAAAATCGTCGAACGCCTGCGAAGCGAGCGCCGCCCGGACGGAACCCCCGTATTTGATTTTGCCACGGGCATCGCCGTTTTGTTATTTTATGCTTTTGCTTTGCAATGCATGAGCACATTAGCCGTGATCCGGCAGGAAACCGGGAGTTGGAAATACGCCTTGGCGGCCTTCGTGTTTATGACCGGAACGGCTTACTTGGTTGCTTTGACCGCTTATCAAATACTCGCCTGAAATGATTGCAAATATCATCGCTTACAGTCTCGTTGTAGTAGCCGTCGTTTACTTAACCGTAACTTGGAAGAAAGGCAAAAAGAGTTCTTGCAATAAGTGTAACGGGACATACCGGTAATATTATGCGTGCATAATAAAAACGAAATTTTAATCCGCAAAAACTTGTTTATTCCAAAAAATACCTATTTTTGCCACCGGATAATCATAAAAACCAAAGATTATGTCTGACATAGCATCAAGAGTAAAAGCAATCATTGTCGAAAAATTAGGAGTTGACGAAAACGAAATCACCAACGACGCAAACTTCACCACGGATTTAGGCGCCGATTCACTGGATACCGTAGAATTGATTATGGAATTTGAAAAGGAGTTCGACATTCAAATTCCTGATGATCAAGCCGAGCAAATTCAAACGGTGGGACAGGCCATTCAATTCATCGAAGATTATTTGAAAAATAAGTAATTCACTTAGTGAAAAGAGTTGTAGTTACGGGTTTGGGGGCATTGACCCCGATAGGGAATAATGTCGAAACTTTCGCCGGGAACTTGTTTAGCGGCGTAAGCGGCGCCGTTCCCATATCGAAGTTTGATGCCTCCAAATTTAAAACACAATTCGCTTGTGAAGTTAAAGATTTCGACCCCAAGCGGTTCATCGAGCGGAGTTTGATTCGCAAGATGGACGATTTTACCCAATACGCTTTTGTGGCCGCTATGGAAGCCATAACCGATGCCGGTTTGTCCGACAGTACGCTTGCGAAAGACCGCGTAGGAGTGGTTATCGGCTCGGGTATCGGCGGAATGAAGATTTTTCAAAGCGAAGTGGAAAACTACGTAGAAGGCGGACGCACCCCGCGCTTTAATCCGTTCCTCATCCCCAAACTCATTCCCGACATGGCTTCGGGCCTTATCTCCATACATTACGGTTATACTGGCCCCAATTACGCAACGGTTTCCGCTTGTGCCACATCTTCCCACGCCATTATCGACGCCTTTCACCTTATTAAGCTCGGCAAAGCCGACGTGGTAATAACCGGAGGCGCCGAATCGCCTATTACCGAAGTGGGCTTGGGCGGTTTTAACGCTATGCGCGCCCTGTCCACACGAAACGACGATTACAAAACCGCTTCCCGTCCGTTCGACAAAGATCGAGACGGTTTTGTGATGGGTGAAGGCGCCGGCATTTTGATTTTGGAAGATTACGAACACGCCAAAAAGCGTGGTGCCAAAATCTATGCCGAAATGGTAGGCGGCGGTCTCAATGCCGACGCATACCACATGACCGCTCCGCATCCCGAAGGTGAAGGCGCCGCCAATGTGATGAAATTAGCCCTCGACGAAGCCGGAGTATCCACAAGCGAGGTGGACTACATCAATGTTCACGGAACATCCACACCTTTGGGCGATATTGCCGAAATCAAGGCTATTTTGCAAGTTTTCGGTGACGATGCCTACCGGCTCAACATTAGCTCCACCAAGTCCATGACCGGTCACCTGCTCGGCGCGGCCGGAGCGGTGGAAGCCATCGCATCCATATTGGCCATTCAAAAAAATCTCATACCGCCCACTATCAACCACTTTACCGACGACCCCGATATCGACCCCAAACTCAACTTGACTTTCAACGAAGCACAGGAGCGTAAAGTGAAAATTGCCGTGAGCAATACTTTCGGTTTCGGCGGTCATAACACATCCATAGTTTTCAAAGAAATTGAGTAGGAAATTACTACACCATATTTTTCATAAAATCAAAAGAAAACCCAAACGGAATACGTCCGTTGCGGTGCCACACTATGCCAACCGTCTTGCCGAACTCATCGGATATTTTCCCGACGACTTTTTTTGGTTCGAGCGTGCTTTTACACATCCCTCATTTCATAAAAAAGACAATAGCGGACGATATTACAACTACGACAGATTGGAATTCTTGGGCGACTCCGTATTGGCCTTAATCGTTTCGGAACTCATTTTCAATGCATTCAAAGATGCCAACGAAGGCGAACTCAGTGAAATCCGGTCTAAAATCGTAAGTAGAAAAAACCTGAACGAAATCGGCCGAAAACTACATTTAAAACAATTTTTCGGCAAACACTCCAGAAAACAACTCGGCGAAAATCTCGAAGGTAACGCATTGGAAGCGTTAATCGGAGCCATTTATATGGACAAAGGTTTCGAGCAGGCCAAAAAGTTCGTTGAACAACGCATTGTCGGTCCGTATATGGACCTGCGTAAAATAAGAGCCAAAATCAGTAGTTACAAAAACGAAATGACGGAGTGGGCGCAAAAGCACAAAAAAACTTTACGGTTCACCCACAGCGTTGAAACCGATACACGCAATAAAGACGTTTACTTCGTAAACTTGTATGTGGACAACAGGCTTGCCGGACGCGGCAGAGGACATTCCAGAAAAAAAGCCGAAGAAACCGCGTCAAAAAACGCCTACAGGAAATTGGTCAAATAATACGGATATCTTTAGCTTTCCGCCGGCATTCATACTCATAACCCACCCAAGCATTGTTTTACAGGCGGTTTTTGTGGAAAAAACAAAAAAAATCCCAAAAACCCATAAAATTTTCATCAAGACTGACCGATGCGGTTTTTTTCAGTCGAAAATTCCTTATTTTTGAATAAAATCACAAAGCCCGTGAAATCTCTTATCATCGGTTCAAGCGGTCAGATAGGCACGGAATTGGCTAAGGCACTTCGTGAAAAATACGGTTATGAAAACGTAATAACATCCGATATTGTTGAAAAAAATCATCCGCCGTATTTCTACCTTGCCGATGCCACGGACAAAAATGCCGTTAAGGAAATCATTCTCAAAGAAGAAGTGGAAGAAATTTATGTGATGGCCGCCGTTCTTTCGGCCAAAGCCGAACAATTTCCCGGGCGTGCTTGGCAAATCAACATGCAGATTCTTTTTAATCTGTTGGACTTGTTTAAAGAAGGCTATTTCAAAAAACTTTTTTGGCCGAGTTCCATTGCCGTGTTCGGGCCGCATACGCCCAAGCACAACACGCCGCAATATACGGTTACCGACCCCGACTCGGTATATGGAATCAGCAAGCTGGCCGGCGAACGCTGGGTGGAATATTATTTTGAAAAATACGGTTTGGATGTAAGAAGTTTGCGCTATCCCGGCGTAATCAGCTGGAAAGTGCAACCCGGCGGAGGTACGACCGATTATGCCATAGAAATGTTTCATTACGCCTTGCGCGGCGAAAAATATGTCAGTTACATCGCTCCGGACGAACCGCTTCCGATGATTTACATCGACGATGCCATTCAAGCCACATTACAATTGATGGAGGCTCCGCCGGAACATATCAAAGTACGTTCGTCCTATAATTTGGCCGGCATAAGTTTTACGCCCGCGCAATTGGTCGAAGCAATCAGAAAATACATCCCCGGTTTTCAGGTGGATTACAAACCCGATTTCCGTCAAGAAATAGCGCATTCTTGGCCGGACTCCGTTGATGATGCTTTTGCCCGGCAGGATTGGGGGTGGCAACACCGGTTCGATTTGGAAGATATCGTTAAGGAAATGCTTACCAACTTGCAACAACATTTTTACCAAGACCACGACTTGATTATCGGATAATTATTTTTTCTCGGCCGTAAAAGCGCCTTGAAAACCGAACCGGTGGTACGGCGCATCATAAGTCGTATAACCTTCTTTGCGCACCAGTTTTTGTGCTTCGGCTTTTAGCTTACCCGAACCTTTGCCGTGTACCACGATAAACTTTTTTATCCGTTTTCGTTTCATCTCATTTAAAAAATGTTTGAGATGAAGCAGTTGGTAATGAAGTATTTCTCCCGGATGCACCATCGCCGGCATACCCGTGATTTTTTCTTTGTGCAAATCCACTACGGGTAATTTGGAGGTTGTCCGCTTGCTTTTGGTCAAAGTTTGTGATGTCTCTTTGTATTTTCCCTCGATTGTTTTCATCGGCAATTGACAGGGAATGGTTTGTTTTTTGACCAATTGGCTTGCGTCGTAAGTATGACTAAATCCGTGTTCGTCTTCAAAAACCACCGCGTTGCCTTTTAGTCCGATTACCGTCCCGGATAAGTTTTCATCGATAACTTCCACTTTGTCACCTATGTCGAAGTTTCGTTTCATTTGTCCGGATTGTCCAAAATGTTTAGGATGATATCAACGGCTTTGTCCAAATCCCGGTAGGAAATATTGAGTGGCGGTGTGATGCGCACGGCCCGGGGTTCGTAAAGAAGCCAGAACAAAATCAATCCTTGTTCGAGGGCTTTTAGAATCAGCCGGTCGGCGGTTTGTTTGTCGGGCATAATCATGGCCAGCATTAATCCTTTGCCTCGAATTTCTCGGATGAGACGGTGACGGAGTTTGCTTCGCAGGTATTTTTCTTTTTCGAGTGCTTGCTCCGGAAGCTTTTCTTTTTGAATGATTCGCAGGGTTCGGGCGGCGGCGGCATTGATAACGGGATGTCCGCCGAAGGTAGTGATGTGACTTAGGGGCGGTTGGGAAAAAGTTTTCATTATTTCGTATGAAGCCGAGACGGCGCCGATGGGAAATCCTCCGCCCAAGGCTTTTCCGGTGATTAAGATGTCGGGGATAACGCCGTAATTTTCAAAACCGAACATTTTTCCGGTTCGGCCGAATCCGGTTTGAATTTCGTCCAATATCAACAAGGCGCCGTTTTGTTCGCATCGTTGTTTAACCTTTTTCAAATAGTCGTTTTCCGGTTCGATAAATCCCGCACCGCCTTGGATGGTTTCCAAGATTACGCCCGCCACGGAGTCATCGATTTTTTGTAAATCGTCTTCGTTGTTAAAACGGATGAATTCAATTCCCGGGATCAAGGGCATGAAGGGGAATTTTCTAGGTTCGTATCCCATGACCGACATGGCGCCTTGCGTGTTGCCGTGGTAGGCTTTCCGGGCGGCAATGATTTTCATTCTTCCGGTGTATTTTTTGGCCAGTTTCAGGGCGGCTTCCGTTGCTTCGGTGCCCGAATTGACGGGATAGGTTACCGAAAGCGGCGGAGGCAAAACGGAAGCCATTTCTTTGGCCAGGTCCAACGTGGCATCTTGAAAAAATTCGCCGTAAACCATCACGTGTGTATAGCGTTCCAATTGCTTTTTGACGGCCGCTTCTACGGCCGGATGCCGGTGTCCCAACGGCAAGGCCGACACCCCGGCCACCATATCCAGATAGGCCTTGCCTTGTTTGTCGTAAATGTAACTTCCTTCGGCACGGCTTACTTCGATACCCATGGGCGAAGGTCCCGTTTGCGCCAAAAAACGAACGTAGTCGTTCTTTTTCATAGACGTCGGATAAATTTCTCGGGCAAATTTAATTTCTTCGGTTCATTTTCCGTACTAACCGGTTTCATTCGGGGTTCGTCAAAGTCGATTTCGTTGTTTTCCAACAAATCTTTCGACGATTTGATGCGTTTATCTCCAAGCCATCTAAATCCTTGTAAGAACTTGATTTTTTCGGGAAATTTGTCGGGCGGATAGGTGGTGCCTTGCGGTTCTTCGACGAGTTTAACGGTCCGGATTTGTCCGTTATCGTCCAGTTGGATTTCGATTTCGCTGCAAATGCTTTTGTCGATGCCTATCAGTTGGTTTTTTTCGTCGCGAACGTAGTAAACGGTTTCGGTATTACCGCTTATCCGGAAGTAACGTAATTTTCCGTCGATAAATTTTCCTTTGAGTTGTTTGCCTTTGATTTGGTTATATCCGGCGCTATCCTGTTGAATGATAAATACATCGGACGGAATTAAAAGGGAATCGGGATTTTGTCCCGTGCTGTCGTATTTTACGATGATGGCATTACCCGTGATTTGAGCGTCTTTGTTCCAGATGACGGGATTTTTGTGCAGTTCAAGGATGCGATGTACTTCGCTTCGGTAAAGCGAGTCGGCGATTCCGCTCATTTCGTTTTGAAAAAACCTTACGTTGGGGTAAGCAACAATTACTCTTTGTTTTTTTTGACCTGTGATCAGGAAGTTTTTTGCCGCGATAAACAAGCTGTCCTGTCCGTCATCGTAATTAACCACTACGGGATTTCGGGTAAGGAAAACGGAGTCTTGGCCGCGCCATTGTTCCACGTAACCGGCCGAGACCAGGATTTTGTTAACGGTATCTTTCATCCGCACGTTGCCGGTTGCGCTGTAAAAATCCTTGGTTTTATCCATATACACGCTGTCGGCGGTCATCCGGGAGTGTTCGGATTTAAGGAAGGTATTTTTTGTAAACCAAGCGATATCGTTTTGCGTATCGTAGTATCCTTTTTC
>JAMONI010000276.1 GCA_027065935.1 Flavobacteriales bacterium
GTAAACTGTTGTTTGTTAATGAGGATACCTTCCATTTTGAAACCGGCTTTTAATGCCAAGGGCACCACGTATTCGTCCAATTTGATTTTGCCGTTACGCACTTCGCCCACTTCAAAGGCCACGTATCCGCCTTTTTTGGTGATGCGGTAAAGCTCGTGAAAAACGTCCTGCATTACTTTTGTCCATTCGTCGAGGCTGCGTGTGACGGTGATTTTCTTTTCCACCCGCCCGGTATCGATGCCGTTAAACCATGCGCGCAACCAATTGTCCTTGGCGTATTGGACCACGTCCAAAAAGGGCGGGGAAGTTACGGTCAATTGCACCGAATTATCGGGAATTTGCGGTGTACGGCGGGCGTCTTCCGTAAGGAAAAGGGCGGTTTTATGGATTTCTTTCAAGCGCAATTTTTCCTGACGGCTGATGTGTTTGATTAAGGATTTTGTTTTTTTCAAAATCAGGGCTTTTACGTCGCGGTAATCGGGTTGTTGGTCGCGTTGCCTGTTGATTTTGATTTGACGCTCGGGCGATACGGCTTGATTTGGCGGAAGGGTGTAAACCGAAAAAAATCCTTTGGAATGCCCCGTTAAACGGTTGGTCGCCACCATTCTGATCCATTTGTCCAAATCGTTCAATTCATTGTTTTTCTCCTTCTCCAACAAATAGTTACGCAACGAAACGATTTCGCTTTCCGTATCGGGATGATAAAACATGGAAAGGTCCATTTCGGCTTTCAAGCCTTTGTAAAAAGGAATGTTTTTCAAGTAATTTTCAAGGGCGTTCCCATCGGGAATAAGCAGACGCGGTTCGCTTAAAATTTTACTCAACGGATTGATGTCGTTGCCGATAATCCGGCGGTTCATTAAAGCCGCTTCGATAACGGTGGTGCCGCGCCCCGAAAACGGGTCGTAAACGGTGTCGTTTTCTTCGGTTAAACGGGAAATAAAAAAATGCGGCAACTGCGGTTTGAAACACGCCCGGTAGGATACTTCGTGAATGGCGTTGGCTTGGCGTTGCTTTGCGGTCCAAAATTCATTGATGTATCGGGCAATTCGTTGCGATCCGATTTGCACGTGTTCCACAAGTGTGGCGGAAATTTCTTCGCCGGGAAAGAGCGAAGGTTGATTTTGATGCAACGAAAAATTTTCTATGTATTTGATAAACATTCCCGATAAGCCTTTTCGGATACGGATTATTTAAAAAAATAAAGTTACGAAAAAAATTACGAATTCTTTTTCAACCAAGCCATTTTGATAGCGGCTACGGCACTTTCCACGCCTTTGTTGCCGTGTTTTCCGCCGCTGCGGTCGATGGCTTGTTGTTTATTGTCGTCGGTGAGGACGCAGAAAATAACGGGGGTATCGTTAAGGACGTTTAAATCTTTAATGCCTTGGGCGGTGGCTTGCGATACAAATTCAAAGTGGGGGGTTTCGCCGCGGATGATACTTCCTATGGCAATGATGGCATCGATAAAAATGTTTTTTTGCATACGTTTTACGCCGTATATCAGCTCGAAGCTTCCCGGCACGTGCCATACGGTGATATGGTCTTTTTTAACCCCCAATCGCAACAGTGTTTCCTTGGCGCCTTGAAGCAGTTTTTCGGTGATGTCGGGGTTCCATTCCGACACGACGATTCCGATGCGAAATTCGGAAGCGTCGGGCAGGTGGCTTTCGTCGTAATAAGATAAGTTTTTATGTTCGGTTGCCATTACTGACCGTATTGTGCTTCGGCAAGATAGATTTTGGCATCTTCCACATAAGCGGACTTGGGAAAATCTTCCACAACCCGCCGGAAATATTTTTCGGCTTTATCCAAATAATCTTTTTCGCCTTTGTCTTTGTAGAGCGCCAAAGCGGTTTTTCCGGCTTTCATTAAAAACATGGGGGTGGTGAAATCATTGGACGAAAAACCGGAGGCTTTTTCATAATATTCCAAGGCTTCTTCGGGTTGGTCCAATTGTAAGAACGAGTCGCCTATTACGCCGTAAGCCAACGGTTGTAGGATTTCGTCTTTGGTTTTGAATTTACCCAGTTCGCTGATGGCTTTGTCGAATTCGCCCAAATGGTAGTATGCAACTCCGGCATAGTAACGGGCTAATTTACCCGATGGCGTTCCGCCGTATTCGTCGATGATGTCCAAAAAGCCGTATTTTCCTTCGCTTCCTTCAAGGGCTTTTTGAAAAAGGTCTTTTTTGATGGCCGGGTCGGTTTCGTTGACGGCTTTTTCAAACAAACTTTGTGCGACATACATCTCGTTGGCCGCCTCCATTCGTTTGGGTACCACCACGTTGGTGTGGTAATAATAATAACCCACCACTGCCAACGCAATAAGGCCTATCGCGGCAAAAATTTTATTTTGATATTTTTCGAGAAATTTTTCCGATTTGATAACGATATCGTCGGCACCTTCCAAACTTTTGGCCACTAAACTTTCTTCTTTGACTTTGTCAAATCCGGTTTTTCTGACTTTCTTATATCCTTTTTTCTTATAAGTCGCCATAATGCTTTGATTTCTAACGATTGCAAAGATACAATTTCGACAGGATTTTGCCAAAAAATGTTTTACGGACATTAAACCCGCCGGTCTTTTCAAATATTTTGTTCCCGGGCATTTTCGTATCTTTAGCAAAACAAAATAAAACCGTTTATGTCATTTTTAAACGAACTGACCGCCATTTCGCCCGTTGACGGTCGATACCGGGAAAGAGTGAAATCTCTGTCCGATTTCTTCTCGGAATTTGCCTTGATAAAATATCGTGTGCGCGTCGAAATCGAGTATTTTATTGCCTTGTGTGAACTTCCATTGCCTCAATTACAAAGTGTCGATTATTCGTATTTTGATAAGCTTCGAAGCATTTATAAGGATTTTTCGTTGGAAGATGCCCGGCATATTAAGGAAATAGAACGAACGACCAATCACGACGTTAAGGCCGTGGAGTATTTTGTCAAGCGAAAGTTCGACCGGGCGGGTTTGTCGGATTACAAGGAATTTGTTCATTTCGGTCTTACTTCACAAGATATCAACAATACCGCAATTCCCCTGTCCGTAAAAGACGCCATGCGGGTTTATTATCAAAAATTGGATGCGGTTATTGAAAAACTCGAACATCTTGCCGGTGAATGGAAGCACATTCCCATGCTGGCACGCACGCACGGACAACCCGCCTCGCCTACCAGATTGGGAAAGGAAATCAAGGTTTTTGCAGAACGGTTACGCCAACAAAAACACTTGCTCGGGCAAGTTCCTTTTGCCGCCAAATTCGGCGGGGCTACCGGAAACTTCAATGCCCATTATGCGGCTTATCCGCAAGTGGATTGGAAAAAGTTCGGGAAAAATTTCGTAGAAAAAAAACTGGGGTTGCATTATTCGTTTCCCACCACGCAAATCGAACATTACGACCATTTGGCGGCCCTTTTCGACGCACTTAAGCGTATCAATGTGATTTTGATAGATTTGAACAGGGATTTCTGGACATATATCGCTATGGATTACTTCAAGCAACAAATAAATCCCGCCGAAGTAGGCTCGTCGGCCATGCCCCACAAAGTCAATCCCATTGATTTTGAAAACAGTGAAGGAAATCTGGGCATTGCCAACGCCGTGTTTTCTCACTTGTCGGCCAAACTTCCCGTTTCACGCTTGCAACGCGACTTGACCGACTCTACCGTTACCAGAAACATCGGCGTCCCTTTTGCTCATACGTTCATTGCATTATCGTCAACCTTGAAAGGCTTAAATAAATTACAATTGAACAAAGAGGCTATCGATAAGGATTTGGAGGCAAACTGGACGGTGGTCGCCGAAGCCATCCAAACGATTTTGCGACGTGAGGGATACCCCGAGCCTTATGAAGCCTTAAAGGAACTTACGCGAACCGGAAGGAAAATCAACCGGGAGGCATTGGTCCGTTTCATCGAAAGCTTGGAGATTTCCGGCCGGCTAAAAGAAGAACTAAAAAAAATCACACCGCACAACTATACCGGCATTTGACCCGCAGACGAAAGCCGTTCGCCCCCGATTTCGTATATTTGCTCCCGAATCAAAATACTTTTGTGATGAAAAACGTAAAATTAGTATGGCAACGCGGATTGGCTTTTGATGCCTATGCCCCCGGCCAAGAGGCCCCTCTGCACTTGGACGGAGAAGAAAAATTCGGCGGACGCGGTTACGGATACAATGCCAAGCCTTTAATGTTAGTGGCGCTAGCGGGTTGTACGGGTATGGACGTGGCTTCGTTGATGAAAAAAATGCGTGTGGACGAAAACGTAACCGACTTTACCGTTGACGTGCAAGCCCGTATGACCGATGAGCATCCCAAATATTACGACAAGGTTCACGTCACCTATACCTTTAAGGGTAAAGATTTGGACAGGGCCAAACTGTCCAAAGCCGTCGATTTGTCACGAACGAGATATTGCGGCGTTTACAAGATGTTCGGCAGTTTTGCCGAAGTCAGCCACGAAATCGTTTTTGAAGAAGAATAAATCTTTTTCATACGGGTAAGATATGCTTTTGCAAGCCGCCTTGCGGCGGCTTTTTTATTTGGAACGTTTTTTGTTATATATTTGACCGAGAGAAATGTTGGTTATGAAGTGGACGGTGGAACATATCATTCCCGCAAGCGGAAAAATCAAGGCCGGTGAAGTCCTGAACCGTTGCCTCGAAGAACAATTGTCACACTTTCCCGTTGTGGACAACGGAATTTTCAGAGGGATGATCCGCTGTGAAGACTTGAATGAAGTGGACCCCAACGAACCGGTAAAAAACTTGGATTACTTGTTTGAAAACTTTCATGTTACGGATTTGCGGGACTGGACCAAACTTTTTTCCGAATTTCTGACCAACGAAACCAACGTTATGCCCGTTTTGGACGAACACGCCCAATACAAGGGGCTTGTCTTTCTGGAAGATATTTTGTTGGATTTGAGTGAAATACAGGCTTTTACGCAAGAAGGAACCTTGATAAGAGTGTTAAAGGAAAGCAAGGATTTCAGTTTTTTTCAAGCTGCGCAAATCGTCGAAACCAACGGGGCCAAATTATTAGGAATTTTACTTGTAGAGGAAAATCCCGAAGGCGTTGTGGTCGAGCTGAAAGTGACGGGCGGAGATGTCAATCGAATTCTGCAGAGTTTTCGCCGTTACGATTACAAAGTACTTTCCGAACACGAAGAAGACCTTCATTTGCAAGAACTCAGAGAACACGCCGATTTTTTAAACAAATACCTTGAAATGGGTAAGGGTTAAAGTTGTTTTAAAACCGTTTCGGCGATTTGTTCCGGAAGTATATCGTCCCAAATGGTTTCATAACCTTGGCAAATTTTGTTTCCGTAAACGGAACACGGAAGCATGGGAAACTTTTCCGTATCGGGAAGGATTTGTTGTTCGGAAGTTTGTCCCAAAGGTGCAAAACCCGCATACGGGTGCGTTACCCCCCACACGGTAACCACCGGCACGCCGAAATTGGCTGCCAAGTGTCCGTTACCGGAGTCCATGGATAACATTACGTTTAATCGGCTGATGATTTGTAATTCCCCTTCAAAAGAAAACATACCCGAAAGATTGAAAACGCGTCCCGGGTCGGGATTAACGGCATCTAAAACTTTTCGTTCGGCAGGCGCACCGAAAAGCATCACGATGATATCACGGTTATTTTTAAGCATTAATTTTATCGCTTCTTTGGTGCCGCCCAAGGGATATTGCTTTCCGGTATGCCTGGCCAACGGAGCTACGCCTATGATTTTTGTTCCTTCAAAGGGAGAAAGGAATAATTGTATTTGATTGTCCAATTCGGGTTTTTCGGGGCGAAAACGGGATAAATCCACATCCAAACCGGCGCTACGAAATACGTCCGCATAGCGCTCGTGTGTGGTCTTTAGCGGTTGTGATTCCGCCAAAGGTTTTTGAACCAAGCGTTTTTTTTCCGTTCGTCCCTTGTCGATTACATAAACGGGCGTGCCGTTCATCCGGAAAAAAAGGCGTAATACTTTGGTGCGCAACACATCGTGCAGGTCGGCTATGAAATCGGGATTTTCTTGCTTGAGTTCTTTAAAAAGTTTATATAAACCGGTAATACCTTTGTAAGTTTTGTCAACCCGGGCGGGGAAGAATTTTACATTTTTCAGATGACGAAAAACGGGTTCGAAAAACGGGCGCGACACCAACTGCACTTGCACGCCGGGATGGGTTTCCGTTAGTACTTTCAACACGGGGTAGGTCATAGCTACGTCGCCCAAGGCGGAAAAACGAAAGACCGATATTTTTTTCATTAAGAATTACTTGGCTTTTTTCCGTAAAGCACGGGGTTAAGTTCGGGGTCGTTATACATTTTCATTTGTTTGTAAACCTTCATAAATTTTTTCCCTTGCTCGATCTCCGTTAGCAGTTCGTCAATGGCGGTGGACAGGTCTTTTTCCTGTTCAAGCAGAATGCGATATTTTTCTTCCACTTCGGCTTTTTTTTCGGGCGACAGGTCCTTGCGTTTTCTTTCTTCGTTCATGTGGTAAATTTTCAAGGCCAAGATGGACAATCTGTCCAAAGCCCAAGCCGGACTTTCGGTATTGATTTTGGCGCCGGGAAGCGGGGTGACGTCTTTAAAAAGCT
>JAMONI010000277.1 GCA_027065935.1 Flavobacteriales bacterium
CGGTAATAAAGTAAGATTGGAGAAAATTTACATCCCTTCCGATTTAATGGCAGGCAATTTCGAAATCGGATATATGCCCGGCAAGTGGGAAACGTCATTAAACGCCACTTGGTTCAAAACGCCTTATTATTCCAGTCTGATAGCAGGCATCGGATTCAAATATTTCGTGGGCTTATGATACGAAAATTATCGGTCATATCCGCGTTGACGGTTTTGCTCGTTTATACCGTGTTCAAAATGATTAAATATGAAGAACATATCCGGGCCACTCACATCATTACCCACGTGGTCAAAGACGAAAGACAAGCCCTCTTACCCGAAATATCACCCGATGAATTCGATGCAATATTAAAACGAACCCGCACAAAATTCAAAGCCGGAAAAGATTATTTTCTTATCCGGAACGAAAACGAACAATGGCAACGTTTCCCGCTCAAAGGAGTAAATATGGGCGTGGCACTGCCCGGAAAATTTCCCGCCGAGTTCAGCATGACTTACGAACAATACTACGACTGGATTAAGAAAATCGGGCGGATGCATGCCAACATCATCAGAACCTACACCATTTTACCTCCCGAGTTCTACAACGCATTGGCCGATTATAATTTGCGCCATGCCGACAAACCCGTTTTTCTCCTGCAAGGCGTATGGGCCGACATTCCCAAAAACCACGACTATCACGACTATAAATACACCCGGAATTTCAAAAAAGAAATTATCAACGTAATTGACGTTTTGCATGGCAATGCGGTAATGAAACCCCAACCGGGCAAAGCACACGGAGTTTATGTAACCGATGTTTCCCGTTACGTGGCGGGGTTGCTTTTGGGACGTGAATGGGAACCGGATGCCGTTTATCAAACCGTCAAACAAAACTCCGGAAAAAACCATTTTAATGGTAAATTCATTTCGCTACCTCATGGCAATCCCATGGAAGTTTGGCTGGCCCAAATGCTGGATTTTGCCGTAGAATACGAAACCCGGACCTACCGGACGCAACATCCCGTTTCCTTTGTCAATTGGCTTCCCCTCGACCCCATGTTTCACGACACCGAATTTATCGAAAACAAAAAGGTAAGAGAATATGACAACGATCTGGTAAGTGTGGATTTCAGTCGCTTCAATGCCACCGAAAACCTCAAAGCGGGACTATATGCCGCTTATCACGTTTATCCTTACTATCCCGATTTTATTTTCCTCAATCCCAAATATCGTGATACGCTCACCGGCCGGAACGACAATTTCCGGCTTTATTTGGAAGACCTCAAAGCCCACACACCGGGAATGCCTTTGGTAATCGCCGAATACGGACTACCTAACAGTCGAGGAATCAGCCATTTTGCTCCTTCCGGATTTCATCAAGGCGGACATTCCGAATTACAACAGGCCGCTTTGGTAAGCCGCCTAACCCGGGATATCATGCAAACCGGTTGTGCCGGCGCCATCTACTTCGAATGGGCCGACGAGTGGTTCAAACACAATTGGCTCGTGATGGATTTTGAAATCCCCGCCGAAAACCGTAAACTTTGGCATAACAAAGAAAATCCCGAACAAAATTTCGGTATTTTGGCCTTGGAAGACCAGCGCAAACAAATCGACGGTAAAGACAACGACTGGCAAAACGACCTCCCCGTATGGAAAAACAATAAAGCCGAAATTTACGGCGCAGCCGATGCGACCTATTTCTATTTGGCCGCCCGAATGCCCCGTTTGAACTTCCGGCAACACAACCTCTACATAGCCCTCGACACCTACGACCCCGAAAAAGGCGATAGAAAACTACCTTTTTCGGACACCTTGTTTTCAAACGGATTCGAGTTCCTGGCCCGCTTCCTATCCACCCGGAAAGCCGACCTGTTGGTGGACGAGCCGTATTCGGTATTTACCGACATTTACAATGATCACATTCCGGTTTATGCATCACAACCCAATGCCAACGGTAAATTCATTCCGCAACTGATGTTAACCAACCGTAAAAGGGAAAGCCTTACCGGAACGGTGTTCGATTCGGTCGTTATTAATCGAAGTCCGCTACAATTCGGTAATTCCGGACAAGCAGGGTTCTCCAATGCCGACTGGTATTGGAAGGACGGCTTTTTCGAACTACGCCTCGATTGGCATTTGCTCAACGTAAGCGACCCCTCGGGGCGTAAAGTGCTTGACGACCGCCCCGGCACACCGCAAATCGAAATTGCCGAAACCGAAGCTATCCGCGTTTACTTCATCCTTACCGATAAAAACAACCGTATCATCGATATTTATCCGCCGGACCGTCCCGCCCCGGTTACCTGGGACAAATGGACCCAACCCCGGTTTACCCAACGGCTCAAACCGCTTTACGATACGCTCCGGAACCTGTTTGTTCGTTGGGAATTTCCCGAAAAATCCACAAAACAATTTACGGATCAAGAAGATTTCCTTGTGGAAATTACCCCCTTCGCTATGGACAAAAACGCCGCTGTTTCGCTCTCTTTCGAAGGCGGATTCTATGCCCAATACCGGTGGGCCTTGCCTTTGCTCGAAAAATACCGGCTTCAAGCAGGCTTTTCCTTAGACCCCCTGCATACCGCACCCATGACCGAAGTATCGGACTACGGCGGTTTGTTTCCCGAAACCGAAAAAAACGGCTGGACGCAGTGGAGAGCAATCGCCCGGAAAAAGCACGAACTGATGCTCATATACCGTAACGAACAAAGCATCAACCGGTTCCGTTCGCATTTGCAATCCGTTCCGGAAGCAATTCATACCGTATCCGGCCACAAACCCGGACATCCGGCGGTTTTTCAGCGCCCCTTATTGCTTGAAAACAAAGCCTATCAATATCAAGGCATATCTTACCTCCATTACACGCCTACGCGCAACACCGAACTATTGGACCGTTTTCTAAACCGGAATCAAGGAAAATGGATGATCGTCGTTTATCGGGGCATTTATAAGGATTCCTTGGAAATTCAAAAATTTTCCGCCGGAGTAAAAAAGAAGTTTTTTATAGATTACGAACAGTTTCGAAGACAAATCAGACTGATTAGAAACAAAGATTATTGGGTTGCTCCGGAATCCGAAGTATATGCTTATTTAAAAGCCAAAAAATCGGCGCGCATCCTAACCCGTAAAGCCGGAAACATACACATCGTTCACTTACAAACACCTGATTTCCATTCGGAAAAGCCCGTTGTGTTAACCTTAAAAATTTACACAAAAGCACGCATAATCAGGGTTTGGGGTTCGGAAGCCGACGGTACTTATCAAAACAAAGAAGGTTTTATACTGGTTCCGCTAAAGACGGGTAACACCATGAAAGTGGAAACGATTAAATAAAATTTCTAACGCTTATGAGCAAAAGAATTGTTATCATCTTATCTTTTTTTCTCCTTCTGAATACTTGCACCGAAAGGAAAAATAAAAATGCGAACCCCAACGGCAATGCTTCCGTATCACAAAGCATGCTTCCCCGGGTTTTATATATCACCACGGGTATCGATATGAACAAAACCGACAAAGACTTGCCCTCGGGAATTAATCTCGCACTGCAATTTTTTAACGCACGTGGTGTTCCTGTATATCTGTCGCCCCGGGACATACTCTATGACCTCGACCGACTCAAGACATTCGGAATTATTATTATTTCCACCGGCAACGGCATACATGACGCCGACCGGAAATACTCGCTTACCTATATGACCGACGAGGAAATGCAAAACCTTATGGAATTCGTCGGGTCGGGTGGATTTTTGATAGCGGGAGACAATACCGGAAGAAATACTTTTGACGGCAAGGACAGGATACTCGATAAAGGTATATTGGACCGAACCGCTTATCCTTTGTCCGAACTGTTCGGAAGTAGGTTCAAGGAACTCAATACAAACGATTTCCGTGTAAAAGGAACTTCGGCATTACCCGTATCCTTACAAGGCACACTAACCGACACTACAGAAAACAACCGGTGGATGTTGGTACCCGAAATAACCGACACCGCGCGTGTGAACACTTTGGCTTATTGGAAAAATAAAGCGCAAAGTCATCCCGCTTGGCTTGAGGCTCGATACGGAAAAGGTATGGCATGGTTGCTACCCTTTTCCGGCTGGCTGACGCCCGTCAATGACGGCGGAGATTGGAGCCTTGACCGGATAGAAGCATTTTACGGTTTGGCATTACATAAGTATAAGGAACTCCATCCCTCCCCTTTCCGCTTGGGTGTGTGGCCCGACGGAAAAAAAGCGGCCCTGGCCGTTTCATTCAACCCCGAAGGTGATATGGAACAATACCGCCGTATCTTGGAGGCGCTACGCGAAAAAAAGGTGGAACCCGTTTTCTTTGTCAACGGCAAAATGCCCGAAGACATCCGCGCGTTTTTAATAACTTCCAAGTCCCGCTTGTCATCATCGGGGTTTGACTATATCCGCTACGACCAAGCCGACTATGCCGTTGCCGTCAATGACATCTTGCGCAACGAAAAATACTGGAACTACGACTTTAACGGATTCCGATTTCCCTTTACTTCTCCCGCCTTTTTCGGTTTTATAGCGCTCGAAAGGCACGGCTATGCTTACGAGTCGGGTATAAGCGTGAACAACCGGGAGTTTTTACACGGCAGTTGTGTGCCCTACAATATCGTCGTCTCCAAAGAAGGTATTTATTTCGACACCCATATTTACGAGCTTTCGCCCACCTATCACGACGATTATTTCTTCCTCAAACATTTGGGCGAAGAAATCTATCTTTCGGAAGAAGAACAAACCAAAAAAATCCGGTTGTGGAACGAATATTTACAAATGCACTGGAAAAAAGTAACACTCCCTTATAGCGGGCTTATGGTTTATTTGGGTCATCCGGCCTATACGGGATACGATCGAAACACTTTACAACCGCTTTTGCAATTGATCGATACGGCAAGAGCCGACGGAGCGTGGATTACGGATTTGGATCACATCAGCCGTTATCGGGATTTTATCAACAGTTGTATCGTTTATGTGGAACAAAACGGAAACGATTATCGCATTCGTTTGGCGGTGGATGAAGAGCGCAGTGTCAGGGGATTTACAATAAACCTTCCTTTTGAACCCGTAAACCTGTCCGGTCATCTTACAACACCCCGTGTTGAACCCGGCGAGAAAGGACATTTTCATTTGATATTCGATGCAAGAAACGGCGTGGAAATAAAATTTTCAAAAAAATAATCCCCTTACGAGAAAAAAAGCTTGTTACAAAAAATACAGGCCCGCCAACACGAGCAATATAACGGCATACACGATTTTGAACTTTCGGAGCGAAGCCCGGCTTCCGTGTTTGGCGCCAAGGTAATTGGCGATAAAATAGCCGGCAAACAAAATCACTACATAATCCCAACGGATGGCATCCATTTCATAATATTTGATAAATGCGCCCAAACTCACGGGAGGCAAGAGAATCCCCAAACTCAATGCACGGGCATAATTTTTTTTCAGTCCGAACAGGGAAATAAATACGGGAATAAACAAGACCCCCGCCCCCACACCGAAAAATCCGCCCACGATGCCGGCAACCGAACCGGTAAGGGTCATCCAAAACCAAGGGATTTGTTCGTTGGAATTACTTTCGGTTTTGTTGTTAAGCAATTGAAAAACCGCCGTGATGACAAGCATTAGGGCAAAGTATATTTTAAGCTGTTTTTCGGGCAACAAAAAAGCCCAACGCGCACCGAAATAAGAGAAGAATGCATAAGATACAATGCCTATCAAGATATTTTTCCACTGCTTTTTGGTTTCGTTCCATAAACCTATCACCGCCATCAAACTCATTGGGCCGAGCATCATCGTCAACACGGTTCCTTGAGCCGTATGTTGGTCCATACCCACGACCAATACCAAGAAAGCAATCATAAACGGCGCACCGCCAATTCCGGCATAACCGCCAACGTATCCGATTAATAAGCCCAATAATATTACCGCCAGCCATTCCATCACGATGAAATCCACAATTTAACGGCCATCAAAACGGCCAATAGACCGACTATAGCTTTCACTTTTCTTTCATCGGCCCCTACCGACCAGCGCGAAGTAAACCATGCGCCCGAAGCCGTTCCCGAAGCCAAAACAATGCCTTCCTTCCAATGCACCATACCCGCCTTGGCAAAAATAATCAGACTGGGAATGCCGGAAAGCAGTATTACCATTGCCTTCACGCTGTTGGCCGCCGTTACGTTCATCCGGTTAATGAGCATCAGCGTCAAAATTATCATAAACCCGATTCCGGTTTGAATAAATCCGCTGTACACACCGAGTATGAAAAATACGAAGAGATTAAGCCGTAACTTCCCGGTTTTGAATGTATTGCTTGCTACGTTTTTCTTTACATTCAATCGTTCTCCGGCCAAGATATACACGGTTACCGAAGCAATCACCAAAGCGATGATTTTTTTCATCAGGCCGGGAGGCACTTGCAAGCTCAAATGCGCCCCCAACACACTTCCGCCCGTGGCTGCGAGTGCCACATAAAGATTAAAAGGAAACAAATGCAATTTTTTGGACTTGAAGCCCAACCAACCGAAAAATCCTTGCATCAAAAAGCCCGGACGGGCGGTTCCGATGGCTTCGTGAGGCGAAAAGCCAAAAAAAATCAACAGCGGATAAATCAATGACGAACCACCGCCTCCAAGGGTGTTGACAAATCCCACTGCAAATCCCGTCAGGAAAATCAAGGCCAAAATCCAAACTTCCGGCATTATTTTTTTCTTAAGTAAATTTCGATAGGCACACCGGAAAAATCCCAATGCGCTCTGATTTTATTTTCCAAAAACCTTTTGTAAGGTTCTTTGACATACTGAGGCAAGTTGGCAAAAAACGCAAATTTAGGGGCGTGGGTAGGTAACTGGGTTACGTATTTTATTTTGACGTATTTTCCCTTTACCGAAGGGGGCGGATTGTTTTTGATAATAGGTAACAAAACTTGATTGAGTTCACTTGTTTTAATTTTTCGAGTACGGTTTTCGTAAACTTTCAATGCTTCATCTATGGCTTTCAGTATTCGCTTCTTTTCTTTGGCCGAGATAAAGAGTACCGGAATGTCGGTAAAGGGGGCCAATCGTTCTTTAACGGCTTGTTCAAAAATCTTGGCCGTGTGGGTATCTTTTTCCACCAAATCCCACTTATTGACCAGTATAACAATTCCCTTGTTGTTCTTTCGTGCGATTTCGAAAATATTAAGGTCCTGCGCCTCCAAACCGCGGGTGGCGTCAACCATAAGCAAGACCACATCGGCGTTTTCGATGGCTTTGATGGCACGAAGCACCGAATAATATTCCACTTTGTCGTCCACGCTTTTTTTCTTGCGCATTCCCGCCGTGTCGATAATTTCAAAGTCGCGACCGAATTTGTTGAAGTGCCACTTGACTGTGTCGCGCGTGGTTCCGGGGATATCCGTAACGATATTTCTTTTTTCGTCAAACAAGGAATTGATAAAGGTGGATTTACCTGCATTGGGTCGTCCGGCTACGGCAAAAACGGGACGTTCGTTTTCGCCGTTTTTTTCCTTTTCTTCGGGCAGTTTTTGCACCAGTGCATCCAATAATTCTCCCGTTCCGCTTCCGTTAATGGCCGAAACGGGAAAGACTTCGTCGAATCCCAAGGAATAAAATTCCCATACATCGTCCATACGGGCCGTGTTGTCCACTTTATTGACCACCAGCAAAACGGGCTTTTTCGTTTTGTGAAGCAACAGTGCTACCTCCCGGTCCAAAGGTGTGATGCCCGCCGTAGCATCCACTACAAAAAGAATGACATCCGCTTCGTCGATGGCCAGGGTTACTTGTTCGCGGATTTCTTTTTCAAACACATCGTCCGTATCCTTAACGTAACCGCCCGTATCGATGAGGGAAAATTCTTTGCCGTTCCAATCCGCCTTGCCGTAAATGCGATCGCGTGTGACACCTTCCACATCTTCCACGATGGCTTTACGCATTCCGGTAAGCCGGTTAAATAAGGCCGATTTGCCCACGTTCGGCCTGCCCACAATTGCCACTACCGCCATTTATTTTAAGTTTTCCAGTCCTTCTTTCAGCCAATTCAAATAGGTTTCCGTATCCGTGTAAGCAATGGGTTGGTTGAGTACTTCGCCTTGCGGTGAAAGCAGTACGTAATAGGGTTGTGAATTGGATTTATATTCAAAAATCTGCATTTCTGCCCATTTGTCGCCCGCCAGTGTGATTTTTTTGCCCGTATATTTCGATACGTATTGTTCGTTTTCGGGAAGCGGACGTTTGTCGTCCACATACAAGGAAATAATAATCAGTTGATCTTTCAGTATTTTATGAACCCGTTTGTCGGTCCACACATTATTTTCCATTTTTCGGCAATTTACACAAGCGAATCCGGTAAAGTCGAGCATCACGGGCTTATTGACTTGCCGGGCATAGGCCATTCCTTTATCGTAATCCTTGAATACGGTTAATCCGTCGTGAAGCAAATGTGCGCCTTCGGGTAACGGGTTGGACGGGGTGTTGTGCATTGCGGCCGAATGGCTTTTGTATCCTACACCTCGCGGTGACTCGCTGTATTCC
>JAMONI010000278.1 GCA_027065935.1 Flavobacteriales bacterium
TTTTTTCGAGCGTTTTTCCAACCGGTGGTTACGATGGGCTTTGGCCGGCTCGTCTTTGGGGCTTGTTATTTTCCTTTTTCCCACCCTGTACGGCGAGGGTTACGAAGTACTCAACCATATATTAAGAAACGACAGTTCGTATATTCTGGAGACATCGTTTATAGGTTTGCGAGATGAAAATGCATTAGCGGTTATCGTCTTTCTGATGTTGTTGGTTCTGTTTAAGGTTATCGCCATGACCTTGACTTTTAGTGCCGGCGGAGTGGGCGGTGTTTTTGCGCCCACCCTGTTTGCCGGAGGGTTGACCGGATATGTTTTTGTCGTGCTGTTCAATCATTCGGGGATTACGGATTATACCTTGTCAACCGAAAATTACGTGCTTACCGCCATGGCGGGCAGTATTGCCGGCGTTTTACACGCTCCGTTGACGGCGGTTTTTATGATTGCCGAAATCAGCGGAGGTTACGATCTCATTATTCCGATTATGCTGGTTTCAACCCTATCATTCCTCATATCCAAAAGTGTGTTGAAATACAGCATTTACACCATGCAATTGGCCGAAATCGGTGCCGTAATCACCCATGATAAAGACAAATTGGCAGGACAATTAATCGAATGGGATGAAGTGGTGGAAAACAATTTCATACCGGTGCATCCGGAAATGAGTTTGGGAGATTTGGTGAAGAACGCCGTAATCAAATCCAAACGTAATATTTTTCCGGTGTTAGACGAAAACGGTCGTTTTTTGGCCGTTTTAACCTTGGACGATATTCGACAAATTATGTTCGACAAGGAGTTGTACGACAACGTATTCGTTAAAGATTTGATGCACAAAGCACCGGAAGTCATTCATTATAAAAAAGACCGTTTCCCCGACATTATGCGAAAATTCGGGTCCACGGGCGCTTGGAATCTGCCGGTGGTGCAAGACGACCGTTACATCGGATTTATATCCAAGTCCAAATTATTGAACGTGTATAGAAAAAAATTACTTCACATCACTTCCGAATAACCCGGCCGTTTTTTTTGAAAATTACTTATCGCGCTTACCGGAAAAATATAGAGGAATATGAGGTGGTTCGGGATGTTCGAATAGCACGGGCTTTAGCACAAGGGAACGGTAGCGGGGAATATAATCGGTGATTCGCGTAACTCCCGGGGCGTTTTTCTTCATAAAAGAATGGACATACCGGTGAAATTTCAGAAATTTTTCAAAATCCCGTCCTTGCGTAAAATAAGCTTTTTCGATAATAAATTCATCCGTAGGAAGAATTTCAAAAAAAGTTTTCCCCGATTCGGTATATTTATAAACCCAAAACGGAATGTATCCGGCTTGATAAACGGATGTTTCGCCTTTATGCTTAACGAAATCCAAGCGAAAAATAAAAGCGCCGTCGCGAGGAAAAGTGCGTTGATTGGAAATAAAATTACCCAACGAATACACGGTCAGGTGGTCGTTATCCCACTTCACGGGCTGGATGACGTGCGGATGCGATCCGATAATAATCCGGATGCCTTGCTTGTGCAAAAACCTTTCGATTTCTTTTTGCGCTTCGGAAGGAAAAGCTTCGTATTGATTGCCCCAATGCAAGAAAACGATAATTTCGTCGGGATTTTCTTTTTTAGCCCGTTCGATATCCGCACGCATCATATCTTTGTCTATCAAATTCACTACGGTACCCCGGGGCACAGGTAATCCGTTGGTGCCGTAAGTATAATTG
>JAMONI010000279.1 GCA_027065935.1 Flavobacteriales bacterium
GCATACGCCCTACGGAGCATCCAAATTTTTGGCCGAAATGGAAGTATGGCGCGGTTTTCAGGAAGGCTTGCAAGGCGCCGTAATCAATCCGTCCGTAATTATAGGACCGGGATTTTGGAATTCGGGATTCGGAAACGTAGTAAGCAGGATGGCGCGCGGCAAAATGCCTTTTTACGTAACGGCCAAAACGGGATTTGTGGATGTGGACGACGTGGTCCGAATCATGTGGAAGCTTTACGAAAAAAAAGTTGTACATCAACGCTTTGTTGTTAATGCCGAAAACAGAAAGTTTGACGAAATCTTGTTTCGCTTGGCCGAACTCCTGAAGGTGAATCCGCCCCGGTACAAATTAACCGAAGGCTTCGCCAACTGGATACGACTCCTGACGATTCCCCTGACCGTATGGCCGGGAAAAGGCAAACTGTGGGACAAAGCCGCTTTGAACGCCTTGTTTGAAGACACGGAATATGACAACGCACAAATCGTAAACCTGCTCGATTACCGGTTTATACCTGTCGAAAAAAGCCTGCAAAAACTCGTGCAACATTACTTGAGGCATACATCATAAATGTCTTTTTTCTTTACGGTTGATTTTTACATATTTGCATAAAACCGAAATTATGGCAACCGATATGTTTAAACATCCCGACTATTATTTGGTGGACGAATTACTGTCCGAAGAACATAAACTGGTACGTGACGCCACGCGCGAATGGGTCAAGAGAGCCGTCTCCCCCGTCATTGAAGAATATGCCCGAAAATCGGAATTTCCCAAGCATCTTTTGAAGGAAATGGCCGAAATCGGAGCTTTCGGTCCCTTTATCCCCGAAGAATACGGAGGCGCAGGCTTGGACTATATATCTTACGGATTGATGATGCAGGAATTGGAACGGGGAGATTCCGGAATCCGGTCCACGGCTTCGGTGCAATCTTCTTTGGTGATGTATCCTATTTGGAAGTTCGGCACGGAAGAACAAAAAAGGAAATTCCTGCCCCGGTTGGCTTCGGCCGAAATTATAGGATGTTTCGGACTCACCGAACCCAACCACGGGTCGGATCCGGGAAGTATGGAAACCAAATTCGTTGACAAAGGCGACCACTACTTGCTCAACGGTGCCAAAATGTGGATTTCCAACGCCCCCTTTGCCGATCTGGCCGTCGTGTGGGCCAAAAACGAAGAAGGACGTATCAAAGGATTGCTCGTAGAAAGAGGAACGGAGGGCTTTTCCACTCCCGAAACGCATAATAAATGGTCCTTGAGAACTTCCGCCACCGGTGAACTGATTTTCGATAATGTCAAAGTTCCTAAAGAAAATCTGCTTCCCGGCGCCGACGGGTTGCGCGCTCCTTTGATGTGCTTGGATTCGGCACGCTACGGTATTGCTTGGGGCACGCTGGGGGCGGCCATGGACGCTTACGATACGGCTTTGCGCTACGCCTTGGAACGGCACCAATTCGGACGGCCCATAGCCGCTTTTCAATTACAACAAAAAAAATTGGCCGAAATGATTACCGAAATCACCAAAGCCCAACTTTTGGCTTGGCGCTTGGGTACTTTGATGAACGAAGGTAGGGCCACGCCCGCACAAATCTCCATGGCCAAACGAAACAATACGTATATCGCTTGGGACATTGTTCGACAAGCCCGCCAGATGTTGGGAGCTATGGGCATTACCGGCGAATATCCTTTGATGCGGCATATGATGAACTTGGAATCCGTAATCACCTATGAAGGTACTCATGATATCCACCTCCTGATCACCGGGCATGATATTACCGGTATTCAGGCTTTTCGTTGCGGAGAAAAAAAGAAAAAATAAAAAAAGTCCCGGACTTGCCGGGACTTTTGCTTTATGATAAAGCACCCTTATTGCAAATAAACCGTCCGGGTTTGCCCGTTGGGCAGGGTTAGAGTGGCTTCATCGTCGCACGTGCCGTTGCCGAAATCCAATTCGTAGCGGTCGCCGTCAAAGACAATTTCCATTACTCCGCTAACAATCCACCGACAACTCATTTCTCGGCGTAACGGAGTTAACACGCTTATTTCGTATTCATCGCCGTTCCTTTGCATCACGTGCCAATTTCCCGTAATAAGAAACACGTCGTCCGAACGGGTGGGTGTCTGATATCCTTCCGTCCACTCCCTTGTTCGAATGCCTTCTCTCGATGCCGTGTCTCCGTTAGGCCAAGTCAGTTCCAAATCGAAACTTACGGTGGACTCGGGATGTCCGTTGGCATTAGTCCAAGTCCGGGTGCGGGTAAACGAACCTTCTATATGCACGTTATCCACGTAAAAGTTTTCAAAACTTACGTTGACCGCATAAGAAGCCGATTGCACATCCAAATATTTTTGTATGTGAACGGTACCGGCATATACGTGACCGTTGGGCATTTGACAACCGTTAGGGTCAAAAATCAAATCCACATACAGTGTGTCGCCACTTGCGTGATGGTTTACCGTTACACAAGACGGCATGGGATGACTTGCCGCTTGATAAGACGACAATTCCACGCTACCGGGACGCGAACTTGTATTCATTCCGTCCACCCATCCCGTTATGTCTTCAATCACATCTTCCGACAACAGGTCGGATTTGATCATCAACCCGATTTCTTCGTCACCGAGTTCTTCTGCGCTCTTGGGTGTCTTTTTACACGATTGCGTTATGCCGAGCGTCAGCAACAAGCTCAAGGTAAATATCCAAATCTTTTTCATAGCACGGAATTTTTATGGTTCATACTCAATGATTTCGGTATCTATTAAAAGGTATTCGTCGATCACTTCGTCGGGAATGTCCGTCAAATCGACCGAAGTATCCGCATATTTTCCCGCATAGTGATCGGGCCGGTTAACAATCCGGTATGCGGGATACCATATCAAGGCAAGCAAAAACAGTGCCAATGCGATTTTGTAAGCAAACGGATAGTTTTGTTTCTTGCGTGAGCTTCGCTGTAGCAAAACGTCAGGAAGTTTTTCAAAATACCCATCGGGAATGCCGTAGTGCTTACGGAAATGCTCGTTAAACGGATATTTTTCCTGCATAAGTTTGTTTTTGTATTTTGGATGCAGGTGGTATCGAAAGGTTTAATCGAATAGGTTTATAACGATTTTTTCGATATTTTTAATAAGATTTGGGAAAGGTTTCGTCGGTGATGATGATAAAATCGGCGGTGTGTTTTAATTCGGGGTCGAATTTGCGGATGTCTTTTTGAGAAACGACTTCGACGGTCAGGATTTTTATACCGGGTTTTAACCGGCGCAAATACCAAATGATGCCTTGGTCGAATGCGGAATGATAACTTCCGTTATAATGGATGAACGTATGGCCGTCTTTGAGGTTTTCGGCAATAGAGTGCGCCATGGTGGCATCTTTGACGGCTTGTGCCTTGGGCAGGTTGGGATTGGTATGTCCGTGTGCTTTCATCATCTCGAGCATCCGGCGGTATTGTGACAGCGTGGAATCGTAAGCTACGGGCAGGGGCATTATCCATTGTTTTTCCTTTTTGCTCAAACTGTCCAGTGCACCGAATCCTTTTTTATAAACCAGCGAGGCATACCGGCGCGGAATGTTGGTGGCTATGAAGGGTAACCGGTGTTTGCGGGCAAAATCCACCAAGGGCTTGTAATCTTTTTCAAAGTTGGGCCACAACCGTGCCAAGCTGTCCAATTGTTTTTCATCGATTTCGCCCGAAACGTACCGTGTCAGTGCTTCCTGATTATCACGTTCGAACATTTCGGCGCCCAGTATGATTTTTCCGTTTTTGATTCGGTACATATCGGCGGTGAGTTTCAGTTCGAGCCAGTGGGCTATGGTGTTGTTATGTTCTTCGCCGAAAAAAATCACGTCGGCCCGGGCGGCGCTTTTCAGCAACTTTTTGTAGGAAGTTTTTTTTCCTTTGGCGTTATATATCAGAAAAGGTTTGGCCTCTTGTCCTCTTAATAAAGGAACAAATAGCAGCAGGATAACGGTTGAAAAAATGAATCTCATCGCAACTTGATTTTTTGTCCCACCCGTATGGTATTGTTTTTCAACCCGTTGAGTTTCTTGAGTTTTTCGATGGAAATGCCGTATTTTACGTGAATGCGGTATAGGGTTTCGCCGGGTTGCACGATGTGGTATTCGGGTGTTCCGGTTTCGGTTGAAACGGGTTCGGTGCCGGTTTCTTTTTCGGTTTTTTCTTCTTCGGGTTTTGTTCCGGTCAGTTCTTTGACAAGGGGAATTTTGAGATGTTGTCCCACGGTGATGCTATGGTCGGGAAGATTGTTGGCTTCCACGATGTCTTCAACCGGCACTTTATACATTTGGGAAATTTTAAACAGGGTTTCTTGCGGTTGAACGGTATGTACCAAAAACCCGGTTACTTTTTTGGTAAACTTCGGACGGGTTGCTTCGGTTTTTTCCTTTTGTTCTTCCGTTTGGTCTTCGGTAATTGTCGCTTCCCGGCTTATTTTTTCTTTAATGTCGGTCGGCTTGTTTTCGTGTCCGGTTTCCGTCTTATCCGTGCCGCCGGCAAGCATTTCTTCATCCGTGTTGATATTTTCGGTGTTTTCGGGCGGTAGTTTCAATACTAAGATTTGTCCTTCGTAAATATCGAAATCCACCAGATTGTTCATTTCTTTGATTTCCTTGACGGGGATATTGAATTTTTTGGCAATGGTATAGAGGGTTTCGCCGGGTTTTACTTCGTAAATGATTTTTTCTCTGCCGTTTTGATGGTTTTCTTGGGCGATGTTTTCTTCCTTGATGTTCATTTTTTTGAGGACTTCTTCGTCCAATTCATAGAGTTTGTATTTTTCTATCAGGTAAATAAGTTTGGAAGGATAACTCGGGTCGGTGGCGTAGCCAGCTTTTTTCAATCCCTTGGCCCAAGCTTCATAGTCGGTGGGGGGTAAGCGGAACAGGAATGCATACCGCCTTCTTTGGGCTAAAAATTTGGAATGGTCCCTGAAGGATTCGGAGGCGGATTTGTATTTCCTAAAGCATTCGTTTTTGTGGTCGTCGTCTTTGTAAACCTTGGGGCCGTCCCAATTGTCGGCACATTTAATACCGAAATGGTTATTGGCATAGCGGGCCAGATAGCTCGTTCCCGAAGCCGATTCCAAAATGCCTTGTGCCATAGTGATACTGGCCGGAATGCCGTAATCCCGCATTTCCTGTTGCGCCGTTTTTTTATATTTGGCTATATACTTTAAGGTTTGAACATCGGAATTCTTAACGGTAGCGGTTTTGTCTTTTTTTCCCGGAGCAGAAGCAACCTTCTTGCTCGAACCGCAAGCATTCAACAAAAAAAACGACGATACCAAAAAAAGGGCAATGCTGATGCGTTTCATAATTTATTTTTTGATCACTTATTTTTTTTCAAAAATACGGAATTTAATTTTATTGTAACATTTTTTCTAACATCGTTCCGATAACGACCACGTTAGCGCCGGCGTCCCAGAGCGCTTGAATTTTTTCTTTGGATCCGACCCCGCCACCTACGATAAGGGGAATATCGATTTGTGATTTCACCTCTCGGACAACGGATTCGGGCACCGTTTGCCGGGCGCCGCTTCCGGTTTCGAGATATACGGCTTGCATCCCCATGTATTGTCCGGCTAAGGCCGTTGCACTAATCAGATCGGGTTTGTCGGCCGGGAGCGGAAGGCTTTGGGTGACATATTGCACGGTGGTTATTTTTCCGCCGTCAATGAGCAAATAGGCCGTCGGAATGACACGGATACCCGAGCGTTTGATCCCGGGGGCCGCTTTGACTTGCTGGCCGATCAAATATTCGGGATTACGCCCCGAAAGCAGGCTTAAAAATAACAGTGCGTCCGCTTGGGATGATATTTGGGTGTGGTCGCCGGGAAAAATGATTACCGGCAAATCGTAAAGTTGTTTTAACCGGCGCACGGTTTGGTCGAAACTCTGCGAGGAAAGAAAACTTCCGCCTACAAAAAAATAAGAAGGAGAAAATTCTTCTATTAAAGAACCGGTGAGCGGAGACGGAGAATTGTCGAACTTGTCGGGGTCGATTAAAAATGCGATTTCTTTTTTATCGGTGCCGAAAAAGGGCGGTTCATTCCACATAAAATCGTAATTTTACGCCATGCAATTTACGGATATTCCATTTCACAAACAACGGCTTTCGGCCTTGCGGAAAATGGTTGCCGCGGGCCGGTTTCCGCATACGGTCCTGCTGACCGGAAAAGACGGTTACGGTGTGTTGTATGTTGCCATGAACTTGGCGTCGCACTTGCTTTGCGAAACGGAGGAATGCTTAAGAAAGATACAAGGTTTTAATCATCCCGATTTGCATTTCGTTTTTCCGAGCATCACTTCGCCTAGGGCCGGTTCCGAAACCTCTTCTTCTCATTTCACGGACCAATGGCGTTCGTTTTTGGAATCCGGTTTGTTCGGTTCGTATGACCTGTGGATGCAACATTTGGACCCGGGCAATAAGCAAGGCTCTATTCGTGTTAAAGATGCCGAAGAACTCATTCAAAAAGCCTATCAATATCCCGCTTTGGGCAAGCGAAAGGTTTTTATCGTCTGGCATGCGGAAAAAATGAATCAGGCCACCGCCAACAAGCTCCTGAAACTTTTGGAAGAACCGCCCGAAAATTCTTTTTTTATCCTAACCACCGATGATCCGCAGAAGATTATCGCCACCATTAGGTCCAGAGCGCAAGATTTTCAAATTCCCCCCATTCCGCCCGGTGAGATGAAACAGGCTTTGTTGGAAAAAGGTATCACGGAACAACAAGCCGAACAAATCATAGGCTCCGCCGAAGGCGATTGGTACAAAGCACAAAAAATGCTCGAAAGCGAAGACCCTTTTGCCCTGCACAAAGACTATTTCGTCCGCTGGGTGCGTATAGCGTATCAGGCTAAGAAAAAACCTCAAGCCATCAACGATTTAATCGATTGGGCCGAACAGCTGAGTGCGGAATCCCGCAACTTTCAAATGGATTTCCTCCGGTTTGCCTTGGAAGTTTTCCGGCGTTCGTACTTGGCGCATTTCAATCCCGAATTGGCCTTGTTTGATTTCGAAGCACAGCAATTTCAAATGAAAAAATTCGTCCCGTTTGTTCATTCGGCCAATATCGAATTATTTTATCATAAGATCAACGAGGCCGTGTATCATCTGGTCCGAAATGCCAACCCCAAACTTACGTTTTTGGATTTATCCGTTGAAATGACCCGTTTGCTGCACAAAAAAGAAACCGGGCTTTAATTATCTTTGTAAATCAATGTTTCAGCATGACGAATAAGGCATTTGTCGAAGGTTTTTCCAAGTGGGACAAACAAAAAAAAATCGATTGGCTCGTTTCACACTACTTGGATGAAACCGAACGGGAAATCTTGGAAAAATACTGGCATCCCGACCGGGAACTGCAGGAACTTCACGACGGATTTGTCGAAAATCCGGTAAGCAATTTTTATTTGCCTTTTGCCGTGGCACCTAATTTTTTGGTCAACGGAAACCTGTACGCCGTGCCTATGGTAATTGAAGAAAGTTCGGTAGTGGCCGCAGCATCCAAAGCGGCCAAATTTTGGTACCCCTTCGGCGGATTTTCGGCACAAGTGATTTCAAAGCTTAAAACCGGACACATTCACCTGTTTTTTTATGCCGGGTATGAAAAACTCAAAAATTTCTTCGACCGGAAAAAAAACGAATATTTGGACAGGTTGAAGCCTTTTACGGAGAACATGGAACGGCGCGGTGGAGGTATCCGGTCCGTAACATTGGAGGATTTGACCGAAAAACTTCCCGGTTATTACACCGTAACCTTTAAGTTCGATACCGTCGATTCCATGGGGGCCAACTTTATCAATACCATTTTGGAAGAATGGGCCGGATACATGGAAGAAGATTACCCCGGTTTCGGACATAAAGACGAACTGGAAATCCTCATGCGTATCTTGTCCAACCATAATCCCGAATGCCGGATAAGGGTACAGGTCGAAGCGCCCGTTGAGGAATTGCCCGTGCCGGGTGATAGAAAAAAATATGCGGAAAGGTTTGTTAAAGCCGTCCGGGTTGCACAAGTTAATCCCTTCCGGGCCGTTACGCACAACAAAGGTATTATGAACGGCATTGATGCGGTGGTTTTGGCTACGGGAAACGATTTTAGAGCGGTGGAAGCCGGCGCTCATGCTTTTGCCGTAAAGCAAGGTAAGTATTCGGCTTTGTCCGAAGCCCGTATTCATAACGGAAACTTGCATTTCGAAATGCAAATCCCTTTGAGTTTGGGCGTCGTGGGCGGAATGACCAAGGCGCACCCTCTGGCAAAAACGGCTTTGAAAATGCTCGGCAAGCCTTCGGCCGAAACTTTGATGGAAATTACCGCCGCCGTGGGATTGGCACAGAATTTTTCCGCCGTACACTCCCTAATCACCGAAGGCATTCAAAAAGGCCACATGAAAATGCATTTGAACAACATTTTGTTGCAATT
>JAMONI010000280.1 GCA_027065935.1 Flavobacteriales bacterium
GGCACGCTGAAGTTTCCGTTTAGCGGATAGGCCACGTTCAACTGCATGGACGGATAGCAATTGCCTATGCACACTTCGAATTGGGAGCCGTCGGTGCCGTTAACTTCCACCAGTTTGGTTTTGAGCGAGATGGTTTCATTGGTTTCGTTCTTTACCAACAATACCAAATTGGCATCATTTCCGGTTGTATTATAATTGAATTCCACTCCGGATTGCAGTTCGTTACCGTTTTCGTCCATTACGACAAAGCGTCGCTCGGATTCGGGTTCGGGCTCGGGTTCTTTTTTGCACGAGGCCAATACGAAAAGTCCCGACAACAACAACATGAAAACTTTATTTTTCATAAGCTTAAATCTTTAAAAATCAATTTGTCCCGCATCTTCAACGGCTATGGTGGATTGAAGCACCATTTTGTTGGTATCGTCTTGAATGAACACGACCACTTGCAAGTCGGAATATTCTTCGATATTGGTTCCGTTTAATGAAGCCTCCTTGCGTTCGGTAAATGTAGTGCCGTCGGTGGCGTTAATCGATGTGCCGTTGGCGTCGGGTACCATTTTCATCATTACGTTATGGAATTCCGTTTCGCCGTTGGAACTTGCATTGCCCGTGGTGGTTTTTTCCACTACGGCGATGTGAAGCGTAAATTGCCCGCTGATGTAAGGCGTTCCGATTACCTTAACTTTGACCTCGTTACTTGAAGTTACGGTATAATATGCCTGCAGGTTCACTACACCGGGAACGGCATGATGCCGGTCCAAATCGTTTTGCAACTCACTCGTGCTAAAGTGCGTGCCTTCTTCTCCGTCAATGAATAATGTAGGCACACCGTTTACTCCGTAATAAGCTCTTCGGGTTCCGCCTTCGGCGGTGTAATACGGGTCGCCGCTTCCCGGCCAGTTCATCTGATATTTAATTAAGGTGTATTTTCCCGTATTAGACTGAAGAAAGCCGGTGTTAAAGTAATTGGTATTAAAATTGGCACAAGGGCCGCAAGTGGATGAGGTGAATTGTTCGTACAAAACTTTACGCTGAACCGATGCGGATGCCACCGTAAAGGTTTTATTTTGCGCATTGTTGGACGGGAACATGTCGTCGCCGTTACCGTTGACGTCGGAAATCCAAACCTTTAGCGTGTGTTGGCCGGCGGTTGCCGTAAAGGTTTCGGGATGAGTAAACTCGAACACGCCCAATTTTCCTATGTTCAATCCCGTAAACGTATGGGCATGCTCCTGGCCGTTGTCCAATTGCCATTTGATTTCCAAGCTTGTGATGGGATCGCTTTTGAAATTTTGTATTTTACCTTTAACGGTGATGATATCGCCGTCCACTGCAATAAGCGGTATTTCAACGGACATCAGCGCCGCGTCCACTTCTTCCGGCTCATCGGTGCCCGGCTCGGGGTCCGTTTTTTTACAAGAGATTGTCGATAAAATCAAGACAATGCTTAAGAAATAAAATAACTTTTTCATAATGATTGGTTTAAAAGATGTTCAAATATATGAAATAATTGTCACTTAAATTACTTGTTTTTTT
The DNA here is from genome assembly GCA_027065935.1 of Flavobacteriales bacterium. Classification (GTDB taxonomy): domain Bacteria; phylum Bacteroidota; class Bacteroidia; order Flavobacteriales; family Flavobacteriaceae; genus JAADED01. The sequence continues at coordinate 1,537 of JAMONI010000280.1, forward strand.
TCCGATGTTCACGGGCTTTTTTATTCACTTAAAAGGAACTTTCCTGTCCGGAAATTTCAACAAATTACGGAGTTTACGGTAATGTAACGCTTCAAGGCATCGTTTATTTTATCCTTAAAGTAATGAAAAAGTATCGTGATTCTCGCGAGTTAGGTTTTTATTCTCTGCAAGCAACATAAGCAAACGAAAAAAAATACCGAAAGGTGCGGGCTATTTTCAAAATGATATCATTAAATTCGCTTTAAAACGCCTCTCGCAAGAGCGGATGCTCCCGTATTAGTCCAATTAAAAAACAAGTGAAACGGAGCCTGCAGGTGATTGGTTGCAACCGGGGCCTAATGTCCACATCCCCGATAAAAGAAACCGAAAAAACAATACCGGGATATTTCCTCTCATGGTCTCTCTTTATGAAGTACAAATAAATCGAAACGCAGGTAATCGTCATCAAAATTTTCGTTATGCGGGCTGTTCTTGTTGATCCACAAGCCTTCGGGGGTCACAAAGTATTCATTGTAATAGTAAATTCCCCCTTCAAGTTTTTTTTCCGCCAGTTTATTCAAATTTTTGTCCAGCACCACAATGGATAACGGAGAAATGGTAAAAGGTTCGTTTGTTTTATCATATAACTCTTTGGAAACCGGCAAAATCACAAAAACATAAAAAACCTCTCTGTAAGGATCGTAAACAATAGCGCGGTATTTGGGTTGATTAAAACCGTGAAACCTGTATGGCTCACCGGTTACTTTACAGTCGATCGGTTTGATTTTTTTGTTTACATAGTCACTTTGAAACCTAACCGAATCGATAAAGACTTCTTTTACCGGATCATACGTGTAAACTACCGGTTTTACGGGAAAAATCACATATAGCAACGAATCCTTGCCTTTGGTGATACTGTAGTGCGAAGTCCCGCTCCCCCAACATTTTTTATAATATGCTCGGGGAAATTTAAAGTTTAATTTTGAAACCGAATGATCTTTCAAATGAAATTGCATTAATCTGTTACTGTTGTAATACTTCACCGTTCCTCGCAATCCTTCCGCCGCCGAATACATGTAGATGCGCGCTCCAATCCTGAGAGGAGGAAAAACCGTTTTTCCGAAAATCACATAAGCATCCTTAAAGTTTTTTACACTTCCCAAGGTTTTATGAAAGTAAACCGAGTCGTTCTTTGTTTTATAAATGTTAAAAGGAGTTGCCACCACAAATTCGTCCAATGACAAAGGGTAAAATGCGCCTTGCTTGAAGTTTAAAATACGGTGAGGACCGGTTTCTTTCCATTGAATTTTCTTGATGCGCTTTTTCTTATCCCAATTATATACAAAGATTTCGTTGGTTAAAACCGCTTTGCGAAACAAATAGGTGGTATCGCCGAAACGCTTAACTATGGATAGAAAAGAATAATTCCATTCGTCCGGAGGAAGGGGGATGCTTACTTCCCGTGCCATCTTTAATGAATAACCGGAATCCGAATTGTTTTTGTTCAACCCGTGTCCGGAATGTTCGGCGCAGGAATAACAAATAACAAGAAAAAAAATAAGAATCTTTTTCATCGTTTATGTTTATTTAATTAAAACGATTAGCCGGCGGTTTTTGTCGCCGGCTAACGACCGTTGTTGGTATATCCAATCAAAGAGGAATTTCAACGGGAGGCAGGGGAATGTAAGCACAGTCCACACCGCCCTCTTCACACCATCCGTCAGGTTCTAAAGAACCGAGGACAACTTCAGGCGGGTTTTTAACGGCTTTGGCTTCGGGAATACTCACACCCCCACATACGAACCCCACAAACATAAGGATTGCTATGAACTTTTTCATTACAATTTGGTTTTAAAGTTAACTCGATTTTACATTATTTCACTATTTACGCTTCAAGTCACGCGCTCGGCGTGTTCGGGTGATTCCCGCCTTCCAAGGGGCGGTTAGTCGCTTTGCCTCGCTGCGGCATTGTATTTTGCCGGCGGGCATTTGCTTTTCGGCTCGGCGAAGCCTTCGATTTCCCCCTCCCGCGATTGGCGCCTTCCACGCAGAAGGATGAAAATCTTTACAAAGAAAAAAAAACGATACGAGTCAAGCGTCGCTTCGTTAAATGTTTATTAAAGTTTTGTCTTTTTGTTTTTGAAAGGTTAATAATGAGTTCAAGGAATGCGTTGAAAAGTTGAAATTCATTTGAGGAGAATAAGTCTTGTTGTTAAAAACATTTCAAAACCTGTAAAATCTTATCGGTAATTTGCAAGAATAAATGTTAAAACGAAGTTTCGGAAAAAAGCTAAAAATTCGTGCAATCCGTGAAATTCGTGGCTAAAAAATGAACCACTAATTACACGTTTACCCTGTGGGTTTATCCTGTGGAAATTACACAAATTACACGTTCACCCTGTGGGTTCACCCTGTGGGTTTATCCTGTGGAAATTACACGAAAATGAAGGAGTGATTTAGTAAAACAATGAAAAACTAATCACGATAACCCTTGCGACAAATGCTAAAAATTAACACCACTGTTAAGCATTTCTCAAAATATTTGCCCGGTTTGTGCATAAGTCGTATATTGTGCGGTCGATTGTTTAACAATATAAATTTTTTACGTCATGAGAAGAACCTTACTTTTTTTAACGGCCATGCTTTTGATGAATTTTTCACTGCATGCCCAACAAGCGTATCCTAAGGTTATTTCCTTGGAAGGTAAGCGAATCAGCCTTAATCAAGCTGAAGATGTATTGAAAAGCTTGTATCAAGCTCCGGATGAAGTCCGTTTTGTGGAAATCAAAACCTTTACCGATCAATTGGGTTTTGTGCATAAAAAATATCAAGTACATTACAAAGGCATCCCCATCAGCTTTGCCCATATTTACGTACACGCACGTAACAATGAAATTGTCAGTATCAACGGTGATTACTTTTCGGCAGAAAATGTTAATACCACGCCTTCATTAAGTAAAGAGCTTGCATTTCAAAAAGCCGTTGCACACGTAGGTGCGCGTAAATATTTATGGGAAATCCCCGAAGATGCGGCCCTGATGAACTACAGCCGTCCCGAAGGCGAATTGGTACTGCTTCCCGATTTTCGCAACAAAAATTCCAAACGTCAGGCCCGCCCCAAATTGGCCTATAAATTCGACATCTACGCCGTAGATCCCGTAAGCCGGGCCGAAATTTATATCGATGCGCACACGGGACAATTTCTTTACAGCGATGCCGTCATACACCACGCGGTGGCTACCGGAACGGCGGACACACGCTACAGCGGTACCAAAACCATCAAAACCGACAGCTACGGCGGTTCTTATCGCTTGCGTGATTACTCCCGCGGAAACGGAATCGAAACTTACGACATGAACGAAGGCACCAACTATAGCAACGCCGTGGATTTTGTAGATAACGACAACAACTGGACCGCCGCCGAATACGACAACGCGCAAAAAGACAACGCCGCTTTAGACGCACACTACGGCGCACAAATGACTTACGATTATTGGCTGAACGTTCACAACCGAAATAGTTTCGACGGCAACGGTGCCAAAATCAAAAGTTATGTCCACTACGACCGCAACTATGACAACGCCTATTGGAACGGTAGCGTGATGACCTACGGCGACGGAAGCGACACTTATTTCGATGCCTTGACTTCCCTCGACGTGGTGGCACACGAAATCGGACACGCCATTTGCCAATACACCGCCGACCTCACATACTCATACGAATCGGGTGCGTTGAACGAAGGCTTTTCCGACATCTGGGGCGCTTGTATCGAATACTACGCCGACCCTAACAAACAAACTTGGCTTATCGGTGAAGACATCGAACGAAGAAGCGGACACGTTGCCTTGCGTTCCATGAGCAACCCCAACGCCGAAGGTCAACCCGACACCTACGGCGGAACCTATTGGTACACGGGCACGGCCGATAACGGCGGGGTCCACACCAACAGTGGTGTTTTAAACTTTTGGTTTTACTTGACCACCGTAGGCGGGTCGGGAACCAACGACAACGGCGATGCTTATAACGTTACGGGAATCGGTATTACCAAAGCCGCCAAAATCGCTTATCGAGCCGAAAGTGTATATTTGACCTCCTCCTCCGATTATGCCGACGCACGCACCTATACCATTCAAGCGGCCAAAGATTTATACGGTGCCGGATCGCAAGAAGAACAAACGGTGACCAACGCTTGGTACGCGGTGGGTGTAGGCGCTCCTTACGGCGTTTTGTCCTACTGCGCATCCAAAGGAAACAGCGTAGCCGACGAATATATACAACGCGTACAACTCAACACCATCGACAATTCCTCCGGCGGAGGAAACGGATATTCCAACTTTACTTCCATTAGTACCGACCTGACTTTAGGACAAACTTATACCATCACCATAACGCCCAGATGGACGGGAACCGTTTACAGCGAAGGCTATGCCGTTTGGATCGATTACAATCACGACGGCGATTTTAACGACAGCGGAGAATTGGTTTTCAGCCAAGCCGCTACCAAAAACTCGCCCGTAAGCGGAAGCTTTACCGTTCCTTCCGGCATATCGCCCGTTTCCACCCGTATGCGGGTTTCCATGAAGTACAACGGCATTCCCTCTTCTTGTGAAACTTTCAGCTACGGCGAAGTGGAAGATTACACGGTAAACCTCGTGGCATCATCAACCGATACTCAAGCACCCACGGCCCCGAACAATCTTACGGCAAGCAACATAACACAAACCTCCGTAGATTTGTCTTGGACGGCTTCTTCCGATAATGTAGGCGTTACCGGATACGAGGTTTATCAAGACGGTAATTTGTTAGGAACCGTATCAACCACCGCCGCACAAGTCACCGGGCTCAATCCCGCAACCACTTATACCTTCTTCGTAAAAGCCAAAGATGCCGCCGGAAACCTGTCACCTGCCAGCAATCAGATCAGCGTGACCACCCTGCCGGACAATACGGGAGGCGGTTGCACCGGAGGCATTACGGCATATCCGTATTATGAAGGATTTGAAAACACCCTCGGTGCTTGGACACAATCCAACAACGACGACTTCGACTGGACCGTCCGTTCCGGAAGTACGCCTTCGAGCAATACCGGCCCTTCGGGCGCTTTCGAAGGAAGTTATTACGTTTATATGGAATCATCCAGCCCCAATTACTCTAACAAAAGAGCCATTCTGATAAGCCCTTGTTTCGACTTAACTTCCGCATCCAATGCAAGTGTCAGCTTCAGATACCATATGTACGGCGCATCGAGTATGGGCTCATTACAATTGGAAGTGTCGGAAGACAACGGCGCCACTTGGACCGGCTTGTGGAGCAAATCCGGAAATCAAGGAAATGCCTGGTATGCGGCAAACATCGACTTGAGCGCTTATCTCGGCAAATCCATACAATTACGCTTCAACGGCATTACAGGCACCACCTGGCAAGGCGACATGGCCGTGGATGCCTTTAATCTCTCTACACAAGCGCCAAGTACTTGTACCGACATCACCCTAAGTATCACCTTTGACAATTATCCCGAAGAAACTTCATGGGAAATCAGAGACAACGGCGGAAATATCCTGTATTCGGGCGGCCCTTACGGCTCCGAACCCGACGGGTCAACCAAAAACTTTAACATGTGCTTGGACCCGGGATGTTATACGTTTACCATCAAAGATTCTTACGGCGACGGTATATGTTGCTCGTACGGAAACGGTTCCTACAGCTTAACCAAAGACAGCGACGGAACGGTGCTGGCTTCGGGCGGTTCGTTCCAAAGTTCCGAATCCACCGATTTTTGCCTCAACACTTCGGGTATTGTATTCTTCACGAACGGGAATCATAAAAACCTGACGGATATTTCCATCTGCCCCAACCCCGTAGGCGATGTAATGAAAATCCAACTGAAAGACAGGAAGATGCAATCCTTTGTGATTTACAATCTCGAAGGACAAACCGTTCATAGCGGCCGGATTTCGGGTAATGAAATCCCCGTTTCGCACCTGAAACCCGGAATGTATTCCATCAAATTCATGAGCGAGAAAAAAGTAATCACGCAAAAATTTGTCAAACGATAACTTCCGTTCGTCCCCGGATTTAAAAAACCGCCTTCGGGCGGTTTTTTTCACCGAGGTTTTTTTCATAAATAATTTTCTTATATTTGCACGCACAAAAAGAGGTGAAGAGATATGCTAATCATACCCGTTAAAGAAGGAGAATCCATCGACAGAGCCTTGAAACGCTTCAAGCGCAAGTTTAACAAGGTTAAAATGATGCAACAAATTCGCGAGCGTATGCACTATACGAAACCTTCCGAAAAAAGACGGCAACAAATCTTACGTGCGCGCTATCGCGAATTGAAACGTGCAATGGAAGAATAATTCCGTTACACGATAAAAAATTTGAAAAGTTCGGTCCGGTTTTGTAAATTGGATCGAACTTTTTGTTTTATGTTGATCGACCGGTTCATCACGTATTTAAGAAAAGAAAGACATTACTCTGAAAAAACCGTCGAGGCTTACCGGACGGATTTGACGGCTTTCGAGACTTTTTTGCGGGAAATATACGGTAAAACTCCGGTGGAAGCCGGGACCAAAGACGTTCGACGGTGGATGGTATATTTATCTTCACAAGGATTGGAACCCCGTTCGGTAAACCGTAAACTCACCGCCCTGCGCGGATTTTATAAATTTCTGCTCAAAACACAAACCGTAACCAAGAACCCCACTACGGGTGTTCCCGGCCTTAAGGTCCGAAAAAAACAGGCCGTACCATTGTCCGAATCCGAAATGAAACGACTGCTTGACGAAGTGAAGTTCGATAACGATTTCAAAGGCTGGCGCGATTATGCGGTTATCAAAACCTTTTATGATACCGGAATGCGTCGTGCGGAACTCATTTCGCTCACCGAAAATTCCTTCGATTGGCACAACGCC
>JAMONI010000281.1 GCA_027065935.1 Flavobacteriales bacterium
ATGCCGGCATCAATTCCCCGTTCTTTTAATTTGTTTACTAACTTCAGTGCATTTTTTTTGTGTTTAAAAGCCCCAATGATAACATGGTAAGAGGTGGTGTTTTCCGTTAAAGCGGAATGCTCTTTTTGAGTTCGGACGGGAATGATGATTTCGGGAAATCTGTCGGGAATTTGATAGGTGGCCTGATGAATTTGCGTATTGCCGGACGAGATGATGCGGTCTTTGAATTGATAACCGCCCCAAAGTAATGATATGGCTACAACGGCGGCAGCGGCATATTTGAGCCAAGGTTTTCCCGTTGTGTTACCCGTGCGTTGAGGAAACTCGGGATATGCGAACCGGACTTTTCTGCTTGTGCTTATAGGAATTGTTGTTTCGGACATGTCGGGCGCAAGGCGCAGGTCAACGGTTTTTTGCAAAGGTTTACGAATAAAAGGATGAAGGCCGAATGCTTCGGACAGATAATTCTTGTCGGGAAAAGGCGTAAACACGATTTTATCTTCAACCAATGAGAAAAAACCGATACCTTCCAACCGGAGCCGTTTGTTCCGGTTGAGTTCGTACTTCCATTCGGCAATTCGGTCCGAAATATAACTTTCGGCTTCCGAATAAGATGTATTTTCCTTTCTGGCCACATAATCCGCTAAAAGACCGTCGTCTTTATTGACCAGTGCATTGAACGAAATTTCTTTGGAGGGCGGATGAAAAAAACCGTTTTCAGAATGAACACGGGCAGGCTTCCGGCGACCTATAAATGCACCGAAACCCGGCAAAATCACCAAATTATGTCGATATAATAAATCGGAAATATATGTCTCGAGGTTCTTAAAAGTCATTTTCCAAACTTCATTTTATTATCGAAAACAAAATTACGTTTTTATCTTGAAAAAAATCGTTCCCGTTAAAAATATTTTTCGGACCCACATGACGTATTTGTGTAACAAACTTATAACCAGCGTGTTGTCAAACGCAAAATGTGACGCTTCCGCCGGATTTATCCGGTGAAAATAACGGGCTGTTTTAGGAAAAATAAAACATTTCAACATAAGTCGGAATTTCTTTAAAAAAATTATAAATTTGCAGGACAAAAAATTTTGATAATTATGGATATGAAAATTCTTTATTTGGTATTGGGAATTAGCATTTTAGCATTGATTTTTACTTGGTGGCGTTCCGTATGGATAGTCAAACAGGATTACGGAACCGAACGAATGAAACGCATCGGCGCACACATTCGCAGAGGTGCTATGGCATTTTTGATGGCGGAATATAAAGTACTCGTCATATTCATATTAATTGTATTTGCCTTGTTGGCCTTTTCCGCCGACCCTAAAACATCTTCATGGCTGGTCGGCGTGTCTTTTATTTTGGGTGCATTTAGCTCGGCCTTGGCCGGTTTTATCGGAATGCGTGTGGCTACCAATGCCAATGTAAGAACCGCCGCCGCGGCACGTAATAGTCTGGGCAAAGCTTTGGAAGTAGCTTTTACGGGAGGTAGTGTGATGGGGTTGGCCGTTGTGGGACTCGGCGTCTTGGGGCTTTCCGCACTGTTTTTGATTTACAGCGGATTGGATTGGGACGTATTAAAAGTAATCACCGTAATCACCGGATTTTCATTCGGTGCTTCATCCATTGCCCTTTTTGCCCGCGTGGGCGGAGGTA
>JAMONI010000282.1 GCA_027065935.1 Flavobacteriales bacterium
TGTCGGCCACGCCGTCGCCGTCGGCATCGGGACATCCGTTGAGTTTAGCCAATCCGGCCACTTTGGGGCAAGCATCTTTTCCGTCCACAATGCCGTCACCGTCGGTGTCGGGACATCCGTTGAACTTGGCCAATCCGGCCACTTGCGGACAATCGTCGTTCTTGTCGGCTATGCCGTCGCCGTCACTGTCGGGACATCCGTTAAATTCGGCCAATCCGGGCGTTTGCGGACATTCGTCTTTGTCGTCCGTTATGCCGTCTTTGTCGGAATCTTTGGCACCGATTCGTACGGTGATACCTGCCGAATGATGGAAGAAATTGTGAATGTTAGGGTCGAAAACTTTTTTGTAGGTGCTTTCCACATAAAAACCGAAGTTGTCGGAAATCCAGTAATCAAAACCGAGCCCGCCGTTAAGCGTTCCGCCGTCATACGAGCCTAAAGAGGTATAACCGCCTCCGAAGTGGGCGTAAGGTTGGAATTTTTTTTCGGGCAAACAGAAGTTATATTTTAAGTTCAAATCGGTGCTCCAGAAGGCTTCGTCCACTTCTTTTTCTCCGATTTTGGTGATGTTGTTTACCGACAAGTTGCCGTAAAGGGTGAATTTTTTACCCAAGTAATAGCCTACGCGGAATTGGCTCAAGGCATAAGCCACATTGTAGTGGTCGAAGTTGAAATAATTGTCGAACAATCCGCCGCCTCCGCCCAGATAAGGCACGTCTTCGTTTAATGCGGGATAAAAGTCCACCGCATTGGTTCCGATGTTAAATTGCCAAGGGTTGCTTTCGTTCTGAGCTTTGACAATTGCCGTTAATCCTACAAACAGGATGAGAATTAACAATTTCTTTAATGGCTTCATAATTAGTTGGTTTTGAATTTTACGTATTGTTTAAGCAAAGTTAATAATTTTTTTTGTTTAATCAAGTGACAATTTTCACCGGCTTGTATATTTTTGTTGTATGCTCACGGCAATCCGATGTATTTATGGGTTTGTAAGGAAAGTTTCCACCGGGGATGCCGGATGATGTATTCGACGATGAGGGGGACGGTTTTTTCTCTTACGCTCCATTCGGGTTGTAAGTAAAGTTTGGAGTGTGGTTTTACTTTCCGGGCTTGTTCTTCGGCAAATTCGAAGTCTTTTTTGTTAAAGACGATGATTTTCAGCTCGTCGGCCGCATCGTATATTTCGGATTTCGGAAGCAAATATTTTTTGGGCGACAAACATACCCAATCGAAGCTTCCCGTAAGTTTTCCCGTTCCCGAAGTTTCCAAGTGGACCCTTAGGTTTTTTTCGTGAAGTTTCCGGGTCAAATAGCTTAAATCGTAATTTAACGGTTCGCCGCCCGTCAGGATTACCGTTTTGATGTGGGAAGGAATGTTATTCAGTATTTCGTCCACGTCTGTCAACGGATGCAGTTCGGGATTCCAGCTTTCTTTTACGTCGCACCAATGGCAGCCCACATCGCATCCGCCTATTCTGATGAAAAAAGACGGCGTGCCGGTATGATAACCTTCGCCCTGAACGGAAACGAAAGTTTCCATTACGGGTAATTGCTTTCCGCCGGTAAATTTTTCGTCCAAAACCGGAATTGTTTTTTTCCGGGCAAAGATAGGTAAATTACATGGCTTTTTGTTATGTTTGTAGCGCTTAAAACAAAATCTGACCGTTATGGGATATAATTTGAAAAACCGTCATTTTCTGAAACTGCTCGATTTCACTCCCGGTGAAATACGCTTTTTAATCGACTTGGCCGTAAGTCTGAAAAAAGCTAAGTATAGCGGTACGGAACAAAAAAGATTGCAAGGCAAAAACATTGCTCTGATTTTTGAAAAAGCTTCCACCCGGACGCGTTGTGCCTTTGAAGTGGCCGCCTTTGACCAAGGGGCGCACGTAACATATTTAGGCCCGACGGGTTCTCATATAGGGAAAAAGGAAACGATGAAAGATACCGCCCGGGTGCTGGGGCGTATGTATGATGCCATCGAATACAGAGGGTTCGGACAAGAAGTGGTGGAAGAGTTGGCCCGATATGCCGGTGTCCCGGTCTGGAACGGATTGACCGATGAATTTCATCCCACGCAAATTCTGGCCGATTTTATGACCATGCTCGAGCATTCGGATAAGCCTTTGCATCAAATTTCTTTTGCCTATCTCGGAGATGCGCGCAATAATTTGGGCAATTCTTTGCTTGTAGGCGGTGCCAAAATGGGAATGGACGTGCGTTTGGTAGCTCCCGAAGATTTGTTTCCCGAACGGGAATTGCTCGAAAAAGCATACGACATAGCCCGGGAAACCGGTGCTTCAATCACCTTGGAAACCGATCCTGCCAAAGGCGTTAAGGGGGTGGACTTTATTTACACCGACGTTTGGGTGTCGATGGGGGAACCGGATGAAGTATGGGAAAAACGAATCAATAAACTGCTTCCTTATCAAGTAAATGCCGGACTGATGCAAAAAACGGGAAATCCCGGCGTTAAGTTTATGCATTGCCTTCCGGCTTTTCACAATACGGACACGCAAGTAGGCAAAGAGATTTACGAAAAATTCGGCATCGAAGCCATGGAAGTGACCGACGAAGTGTTTGAAAGCAAAGCTTCCGTCGTGTTCGACGAGGCCGAAAACCGTATGCATACTATCAAGGCGGTGATGGTGGCTACGCTGGGTTAGTCTTTTTTAAAAGCCATTACGGCTACGCTTATACGCGCACGGGGCAGGTTTTCGTAAATCACGGATGCGGCGGCGGAAAGTGTTGCACCCGTAGTCAGCACATCGTCAACCAATAGAATGTGTTTGTTTTCTAAATCCGAAATGTTGCCGATCCGGAAGGTTTCTTTAACGTTTTTCCACCGATCGACGGGGCTTTTCCGGGTTTGGGATTCCGTATGACTTGTTTTGATCAATACATCGTCGCGGTAGGTGGCTTGCAACAACCGGGCCAGTTTCTTTCCGAATTTTTCCAATTGATTGTATCCGCGAATTTTGAGTTTTTTCTTATGAAGCGGAATGGGGATAATTATACCGGGCGGGTCCGTGGCGAGTTTCGGAGCCAGGTAAAAGGCCAAAACTTCACCGATTTCGGGACGGTTGTGATACTTGAGGTCTTGAATGAGCTTACCCGAACTTCCTTCGGAATGGTAAAACATCAATGACGTGGCTTTGTAAACGGGAAAAAATTTTTTTAAACGTTGTGCTACGGGATTATTCCGGTCGAAATCGAGTTCGGTGAAGGGTAAGTGATTAATGCAGAAAGAGCATATATGTTTTTCGCCCGAAATCAAAGGTTGTTCGCACACAAGGCAATGCTCGGGAAAGAGAAAATCGAGAACGGGTTTGAAAAACTTTATCCCAACCAAGTTTTCAAATCGAGTTTGGCGTCGAGTTCTTTTTTCAAATCTTCAATACGGATGCGTTCCTGATGCATCGAATCCCGGTAACGCAAGGTTACGGTACCGTCCGACCGGGTTTGATGGTCCACCGTAACGGCATAAGGCGTTCCGATGGCATCTTGCCGGCGATAACGTCTTCCGATGGCATCTTTTTCGTCATAAGCCGTCATGTAGTTCCACTTTAAATCATCAAAAATTTTCCGGGCGATTTCGGGCAATCCGTCTTTTTTGACCAAGGGCAATACGGCTACCTTTACGGGTGCCAACACCGCCGGGATTTTAAGCACCGTTCTGACGGAACCGTCGCTCAAGGTTTCTTCCGTATAGGCGGCACTCAGTACGGCCAAAAACATGCGGTCCAGTCCGATGGAGGTTTCGATGACGTAAGGCACGTAGGTTTCACGGGTTTCGGGGTCGAAGTATCGGAGTTTTTTTCCGGAATGTGCTTCGTGACTTTTGAGGTCGAAATCGGTACGGGAATGAATACCTTCGAGTTCTTTGAAACCGAAGGGGAATTTGAATTCGATGTCGGTGGCGGCGTCAGCGTAGTGGGCCAATTGCTCGTGATCGTGATAACGGTACATTTCCTTGTCGAAACCTAAGGACAAATGCCATTTCATCCGGGTTTCTTTCCAATAGGAAAACCATTCTTTTTCGGTACCGGGACGGATAAAGAATTGCATTTCCATTTGCTCGAACTCGCGCATACGAAAAATAAATTGACGTGCAACGATTTCGTTTCGGAAAGCTTTGCCGATTTGGGCGATGCCGAAAGGAATTTTAGTACGCGAAGTTTTTAATACGTTATTGAAGTTTACGAATATACCTTGAGCGGTTTCGGGACGTAAGTAAATTTCGGAAGAAGAATCGGAGACGGCCCCCATCCGGGTTTCGAACATCAGGTTAAACTGTTTGACGTCGGTCCAATTGCGTGATCCGCTGACCGGGTCGGCGATTTCCAAATCGAGTATAAGTTGTTTTAGGGCTTGTAAATCGTTGTTGCTTAATGCTTTGTTGAGTTTTTGTTCGATTCGCTCGATTTGTTCTCTGTATTTGAGTACCCGGGGTGATTCGTTTAGGAATTTTTCTTCGTCGAAATCGTTGCCAAAGCGTTTTCGGGCTTTTTTGATTTCTTTGTTGATTTTGGCTTGAATTTTGGCGATATGGTCTTCCACCAGGTTGTCGGCGCGGTATCTTTTTTTGGAATCTTTGTTGTCGATAAGCGGGTCATGGAATGCGTCCACGTGGCCGGAAGCTTTCCACACGGCCGGATGCATCAAAATGGCGGCGTCCAATCCGACAATGTTTTCGTGGAGTTGCACCATGGCTTTCCACCAGTAAGTTTTGATGTTGTTTTTGAGTAAAACACCGTTGGGGCCGTAATCGTACACCGCCGACAGGCCGTCGTAAATTTCGCTGGAAGGAAAAATAAAGCCGTACTCTTTGGCGTGAGAGGTGATTTTCTTAAAGGTATCGTCGCTCATAAGGCATTATGAATTTATAAAAAAACAAAGGACTATCTTGGCTTCAAAGATAGTCCTTTATGGGATTGATGTCAATGCATTTTATTTCAGCTCCAAAGTCGATTCTCCGATGAGCTGTCCGTTATGAAACAGGAGGATGCTGTATTCGCCTTTGACAATTTCTTCTTCTTTGTTTTCGGGGATTACGAAAATACACACATCCATAGCTTCGCCGTCGTAATGAAATTCTTTGGAACCGCTGATGATTTTTTCTTCACCGTTGATGTTGATCACATCTCGATTTCCTATGATTTCGCCTTTGGGGTTGATTACTTGCACGTATAAGGTCTGTGTGCCGGCTTCCAGTACGGGATTTTTGGGTACGGTGGTACATACCCGTATTTGTTGCGCTCTTTTATGACGGCGTGTTTCCACCACTTTTCCGCTTTTTTTGATTTTTATGCCGCTTGCCCGGATTTGGGAAGCCGCCAAAGTTTTGGCTTTTAAAACGGTTTCGGCCAGCATTTTGTTTTCTTCCAAAACTTTTTCGTGTGTTTGGCTCAGTTCGGTCAGTTCTTGTCCGAGGCTGTCTTTTTCAAATGCCAGGAGTTGATTGGCTTGTTTTAAGGAGTCGATAACTTGGAAAAGTTTTTCTTTTTCTTTTTTCAACCTGTAGAGTTCGTTTTTATAACGGCGGATAACTTTCAGGTTGGTGGCTTTGGTTTTTTCCAATTCGGCGATTAGGTTTTCCACTTTGGCTTTGGCTTCTTCGATTTCCGATTTCAATTCGGTATTTTCTTGCAAAGCCGTATCGTAGTTGATTTTAAGTTCTTCCAAATCGTTGATTAAGGCTTTCTTTTCTTCTTCGAGCTGTGTTTGGTTGGTTTTGAAATCGTTGTATTTGGTATAACCTATGATGCCGAATGCAACCAAAACGGCGGCTAACAAGCCGACGGCTATTTTCAACCCGGTATTGCTTTTGGCAGGTTCGGGTGGTGTGCTGAAGGGATGATTGGTAGTTTGTAAGGTTTCCATTTGGACAGGTTTTTAAATGCAAATTTACAAAAAAAAAGAACCGCTTGTTAATTAACAAACGGTTCTTTGGGATTTTTATTGTGCAAAAGGGTTTAGAACTTGAATTTTACGCTAAATCTCCAAGTTCGTCCCCATCCGAAGAACACGCGGTTTTTGGTGTTGATACCGTTCCATGTTACGTTATTCCCGCGGTCGCCGGGGAAATAGTTCGTATCGGATTCGGAAATGTAAATCTTGTTGAACAAATTGTCCACATTCAGTCCGAAGTAGAGTTTTCCGTAATCCTTGAGTTTTAAGTTATAATTCACGCCGGCGTCCACAAGGCTGTAGGAAGGAAGTTTCAAGGCCTCGTTACGACCGTTGGGATCGTCGAAGGAAATGGCATCGAATTGTGCATACAAATTGTCGGCATAGAATTGGTTGATGTTGAAAGAAAGGTTTTCGAGCAGGTAATATTTTACGCCGAACCGTGTGGTGAATTGGGCGGCGTCGCCCACTTTTACGTCTTTCAAATATAGTGTTACGTTGTCGGCGTTGAGGATGGGGTCGTTGTTTTCATCCACAAAAGGTGCGGTTACATCGTCCAGGTATTTCCACTCGCCCAGCGATATCGTACCGTATAGGCGGAATTTGCCGAAACGGGCGGCGGATTCCAGCTCGATACCTTTGTGCAATTCCTTAATTCCGTATAAACGGGCGTATCCTCGAATTTCGGGCGTGTTGGGATCATTGTCGTGGTCAAAGTCGCTCGTTACCTGTGCAAATCTGTCTTCCCAAAGTGTCCAGTAAAGGTTGAGTTTTACGTTCCAATTTTCGTCTTTGTATCCGTAGCCTCCTTCTACGGCTTTAATTTTTTCGTTACGCAAGTCGGGCGTTACTTCGTTGTTGGTATAGTTGGGAAATACGGCACGGAACAAAGGTTGCTTGCTGTAAAATCCGGCGTTGAAGAAAATGTTGTTGTTTTCGTCGATATTGTAGTTGATTCCGGATTTGATGTTGCCTCCCATGAGGTTAACCCATTCGGATTCTTGGGGTTCGTCAATACCGTCACCATCAACGTCACGTGGTAAATTAAAATAATCGATTCGCTTAAATCCTTGTTGCGAAATACCGGCTTGAATAAAGGTGGAGAGTTGCTCGTTTTTGTATTCCACTTGAGTAAATGCACCGAGCCATTTTACTTTACCCACATTATAATATTCGATTTTTTTCTGGTCGGTGATATTGATGAAAGGATTCCACGCGGGATTGGCTTCGACGAAGTCTTCGGGATAGATGTAAGTACCGGAAGGATTGTTGACATCTCTGTTGTCAAAATATCTGTCGGCGCCCAGTACATCATTTACCACTCTGTAGTGATAGCCTTTGTAGGTTCTCCAATCCACACCGATATCAAAACTCAAATTATCCGTAAAGTCATTATGATAATTGGCAATGGCGCCATACCAGTCGTGAGAGTTCATGGAAGCTCTCCTGCTGATTCCTTCATTTCTTGTGTTGGTGTACAATCCCTCGGAATCCTGGGTGCGGTCGGCACCGAAATCGGGAACGGATTTTCCACTGTTCCAAGCGTAGATGTCGTCAAAACGAACCAAACCGGTTTCCTGGTCGCGGAAGGTTCCGTAATAATATTTGGCTCCGTTGATTTTACCGATACCTCCGCTTCCGCCGCCGCGTCCCCATGAACCGTAGATTACGGCATTGACTTTGGAGGTTTCGTTAATGTTATAATCGATGTTTAATGAAGCGATGGGTTTGTGGTAGAAGTTTCTTCTCCAGCTGAACACTTCACCGTCCAAATATCCCCAGTCACTGTTATATTTGATGTTAGGTTCGTCGAAAGTTCCGCCGTATTGTATATAATCGTTGATGGAAGGCGCCCAATCGCGTTGGTGGTGCCATTGGGGTGCGCCGGTGGCGGTAAACATGAAGCTTAATTTATCCGAAGGTTTGTAACCCAAACCTAAGAACCACGTATAGCCTTCGAATTGGGTGGCGTCCACGTAGCCGTCGCCTTTGGTGCGGCTAAGCAGGAAGGATGCGGACAATCCGTTGTCCAACAATCCGGTGGAATAGGAGGCGAGCATCTTGAAGTATCCGTCGTTTCCTAAAGAAAATCCGAGGCTTCCTCCTTTTTTCTTATCGGAAGTGGTGGTGAGGATGTTGATGGTACCGCCCACGGAGGAAATAGCCAGTTTGGAAGAACCCAAACCGCGTTGTACTTGCATGGCGGAAACCACGTCGGCCAGTCCGGCCCAGTTACTCCAATATACCCATCCGTTTTCCATGTCGTTGACGGGCATACCGTTGATGAGTACG
>JAMONI010000283.1 GCA_027065935.1 Flavobacteriales bacterium
TCTTATGATTTGGTATGAATGCATAAAACGAATTTGGTTCAAATATACAAAATCGGAATTATGGATAAAATCATTTTTCAAATTTGCGAAAGCCATTATTTTTGAATATAAAATCACTTTTTATGTTGAATCTCGATATTTTTCAAGACACCGAAACCGCGTTTGCTTTAAAAACCGATGCGGAAATCGAACGGGCTTATTGGTTGTTCAGTTTGATACAGAAACAACCCTTGGTTAAATTGGGCACGGCCGTAGCCAATTTCGCTTTAAAACATCATTTACCGGTCGAAGGAATTATTCGCACCACCGTTTTCGATCACTTTTGCGGGGGTGTTACCGAAGAAGATACGCTTCCCGTAGTGGATAAGTTATATTCCAAGGGCGTGTATGCCATTTTGGATTATTCGGTGGAAGGCGCCGAAACCGAAGCGGATTTTCAACGGGCATTCGATATGACCGAACATTTGATTGCATTTGCTTCCCGGCGGAAAGAGATTCCTTTTGCCGTGTTTAAGCCCACCGGAATAGGCGCATTTCACATTTATGAAAAAGTAAGCCGGGGCGACACCTTGACCGGTGAAGAACAATCGCAGTGGGATAAAATCAAGGAAAGGTATTACCGTTTGTTCGTCTCGGCCCGGGAACACGACGTGCCCTTGATGGTGGATGCGGAAGAGAGTTGGATGCAGAAAGCCGTTGACGATTTGTTGGAAGATTTAATGTATGAATTTAATAAGGAAAAACCTTATGTAATCAATACGTTACAAATGTATCGGAAAGACCGGCTGACTTACTTAAAAGAATTATTTGAACGCACCCGGTCCAAAGGAGTGCGTTTGGGGATTAAGTTTGTTCGCGGCGCCTACATGGAAAAGGAGCGCGAACGCGCCGAGGCTATGGGGTATCCTTCGCCGATATGCGAGACAAAGGAAATGACGGATAAAAACTTCAATGACGCCTTGCGCTTTATGATGCAACATATCGAACGGGGTGTATTGATTTATAACGGAAGTCATAACGAAGAAAGTAATTTGTTATTGGCCAATTTAACCGATGAAAAAGCTTTGTCGCGCAACGATCCCCGTATTTGGTTCGGACAACTTTACGGCATGAGTGACAATATTACGTTTAATTTGGCCAAGCTCGGATTCAATGCCAGCAAATACATTCCGTTCGGTCCGGTCAAAGACGTAATGCCTTACCTGATACGCCGTGCGGAAGAAAACACCTCTATTGCCGGACAGACCAACCGTGAGTTACGGCTGTTGGCCGAAGAACGGCGGCGAAGAAAGTTATCGTAATCAGGTGTTTAATTTTGTAAACTCGTTTACAAGATTGTCGTATTGCTTTTTAAGGTCGAGTAGAAAATCCAGGTCGAGTCCGGGTTTATAAACACGAACGGCATCGTACACATTTTCGTTTTTGAAGAACGTGGCCAGTGCCACGTCGTAATTACGATTGCCTGTAGTATCCTTGATTTGATAAGTAATCCGCTTAAAGGTATCCCAATTGACATGCTCGGGCAGTTCGAAATAATACATGTGATTTCTTTTTAAGTCCTTGTAACACAAATCGTTGATTTTTTCCACTTCAAAAAACTTGGTCAATTTGATACTTGCCGTTTTTTCGCCTTTACGGTCTCTTTTATGAAACTCCA
>JAMONI010000284.1 GCA_027065935.1 Flavobacteriales bacterium
TCCGTTTTTCCGTCACACGCCCCCCGCCACGGGAACGCTAACCCCGAGATGGTACCTGATGTGGGGATTTTCGGCAGGGCTTACTTATCACGTTCGCTTGACCAATCATTTCGGGCTGAAATTCAACCTCAAAGCCGAAAAATCGCCCGTATATTCCTACCGGCTTTATCTGCCCGGTTCCGAAACAACGGACGGTGAAGACTTTTACGACAATACCGGAAACCGGTACGCTCCTTTTATGGTCCGGTTGCCCGCAGGTGTGGAATTCCGCACCTTCTTTGCCCATCCTTACGTGTTTTTGTTTCAAGCCGGTATCGATGCGGGATATCACTTCGGGTTTTCCGAAACAAGTTTACATAACGCATATTTTTCCACCGCCTTTGCCGTTAATTCCGCTTTCGTTTTTGATCCTTATATCAAGTTGGGTTGGTATTACGAATTTCCTCGGGCTCTGTGGCAAACCGCATTGGTTTACCGTCATGCTTTAAATGACTACTATAGCGGCGTTTATGCAATGGATAATTTTAAAAACGCCCCGCCAACGGGCGGAACAATCACACAAAGCGGTAGTTATATCGGGCTGGAGTTTGTGGTTTACTTCAAAAGGCCTTATTATGATAACGCCCGATGTGCGGGACAAGTGCATAGCAAAAAAGTATTAAAAAAACGTCGTGCCGAAGAAAAAGCACGTGAAAAAGCCCGAAAGGCCGAAGAGAAAATGAAGAAAAAAGAAATAAAACGCAATAAAAAACTAAAGCGTAAAAAGAAAAGATTTATTATATTTTAGGCCTAAAATTCATAAGTCATGAAAAAAATAATTTTTCCTCTCATCGTTCTTCTTTTTGTGATTTCATGTAAAACCGTCAGTATCACCGGACGAAAACAATTGAATTTTATACCCAATTCACAACTTTTCCCCGCCTCGTTTGCACAATACGACGCTTTTTTAAAAGAACACCCGGTAAGTAAAGACAAAAAACAAGCCGAGCGTATCGCCCGCATAGGACACCGTTTGGTAAAAGCTACCGAGCAATACTATAAAGCCAACGGCTGGGAAGACCAACTTAAAGGCTACGAATGGGAATTCAACCTCGTGGCCGACAGTGTGATGAACGCCTTTTGTATGCCGGGCGGAAAGGTTGTTTATTTCGAAGGACTCTTGAAAGTAACCCGCACCGATGAAGAAATAGCCGCGGTAATGGGACATGAAATTGCCCACGCATTGGCTAACCACGGTGCGGAACGTATGTCGCAAGTATATGCACAAAATATCGGTGCCATCCTTACCATGCTGGCCACCCATAAAGCATCGCCCGAAGAACAGAAAAAATGGATGGCCATTTACGGATACGGTTCCACCCTGGGCGTGATTCTCCCCTACAGCCGTAAGCACGAAAGCGAAGCGGACAAAATCGGACAAATCCTTATGGCTATCGCCGGATACAACCCCGACGCCGCCGTGAATGTATGGATTAATATGAGTCAAATGGGCGGGCAACAACCTCCGGAATTTCTATCGACCCACCCGTCCCATCAAACCCGAATCAACAACTTGAAAAAATGGGCGCCCGAAGCGAAAAAAGTGGCAAGACAATTCGGGGTGATTTTTCAATAATTTCTCTTAAACTTAACGGATGCCGATC
>JAMONI010000285.1 GCA_027065935.1 Flavobacteriales bacterium
GATTTCTTTTTTTTCGGAGTTTCTTTAGGCTCATATCGATTGCCGTGTCATAATTACCCGAATTGATTTGTTCGGAAATTTCCTTCTTGGCACTGCATCCTACAATTAACGGAATGAAAACGAGAACGAGTAATATTTTTTTCATCGGCTAATTAATTTTCATTACTAATTCATATATCAAAAGGTTTGCCACATTCGCTTTACCCGTTGAGTTAGAGAAGCGGTTATTTCGTAAGGAATCGTACCGGCAAGTCTGGCCAATTCTTTCACCCGGGGCGCGTCACCGAACAATACCACTTCATCACCCGTATTGGCCTCGACATCCGTGACATCGAGCGTAAGCATATCCATATTGACCTTTCCGATAACGGGGACCCGTTTTCCGTGAACCGTAACTTGTCCCACGCCGTTGCCCAAAGTCCTTTTATAACCGTCGCCGTATCCAACGGGTATCAGGGCAATGATACTGTCTCTTGCGGCTTTAAACCTCCGGTTGTAGCCTACCGTTTCGCCTTTTTTTATGCGTCTGATTTGAGTAATGCGCGTAACCCATCGGGCTACCGGCTTTAGCATATTATCGGGTTTGCCTTCCACGGGGCTGATTCCGTACACACTCAATCCCGGCCGCACCATATCAAACCTTGTTTCGGGTAAGCGAAATACGGCCGACGAATTGGCTATATGACGGATGATACGGTGATTTACTTCGTAAAATCGAGCGCTCAATTCCCGGAAAACCCGAAGTTGATGCAAGGTAAAATCATCTTCGGAAGGGTCGTCGGCGGCAGCCAAATGCGAAAAAACACTTACCAATTCCGTCCGGTCGTTTGTTTTTAACAATGAAATCATCCTGTTTGCTTTACCGGGCATCAAACCGCTACGGTGCATTCCCGTATCCAATTTTACGTGAACTTTGATGCCGGTCAAGCGGTTTTCTTTTAAAAATGAAATTAAACTTTCGGCCTGCTCGATATCATATAAAACGGGTTCCAAACGCGAAGCAAAAAAATCCGCATTCCAATCCACCGGCGGGTTGTACACAAGCAAGGGCGTTTGTATGCCGGCTTGACGCAGATCTTCCCCTTCTTTTTGGCAAGCTACGGAAAAATAGTCCGCTTTGTCTTGCAGAAAAAGGCCGATAAGCCTGGCGCCGTGTCCGTAGGCATTGGCTTTCAGATTAACCAAAATTTTCGTATCGTTATGAAGATACGAACGGATGTAGGTCAAATTATGTAACAACCGTTCTTTGGAGAGCAACAGGCGTGATTCGCACATGTTTACTTATTGACTTTGGGGCCTTTCATTTTCCTAACGAAAGCCGTCCGGCTCAAGGGAATGTAAACGTCTTTTTCTCCCACCAACACCAAATCGTCGGAAGCGGTTTTCCGGTAGCTGTAATGTGCCAGGTTTCCGGTTTCCACACAGATGGCGTGTACTTTGGTCACATATTCGGCAATGGCCATCAAGTAAGGCATCGGCCCGAAAGGTTTGCCTCGAAAATCCATGTCTAATCCCGCCACGATTACGCGCAAGCCGTTATCGGCCAATTCGTTGACCACATCCACAATTTCGTCATCGAAAAATTGGGCTTCATCGATGCCCACCACTTGAATTTGTCCGGTGTCAACAAATTTTAAAATATCCGAAGCTTTTTCCACCACTTTGGACGGTATGGAATTGGCATCGTGCGAGACGACGTGCGTTTCATGATACCGGTTATCCACCGACGGCTTAAAAATTTCCACCTTTTGACGGGCAATTTGCGCACGTTTTAACCTGCGAATGAGTTCTTCCGTTTTGCCTGAAAACATCGAACCCGTAATAACTTCAATCCATCCTAAATTGTCGTGGTGATTGACGGGAATTTCCAAAAACATATCGATAATATTTTATTGTTTCTTTACGTTGATAATTCGTATCTTGCTATCGCAAATGCGAACGAAACCTTGCGTTCCGGATTGCTCTTTTTGTGCGGTTATAAAAGTAGGGAATTTCAAGGAAATCCGAAACGCTCGAGTTAAAATTGTTGAAAAAAAACATTATGAAAAAGAAAGAACTGGAAAACATTCTCAAAGCCGAAATCGTACTTACCGCCCGGAAGCTCATTTCGGCTGCGGATAACGAATCCTTCGATGAGGTATCGGAACGTTTTGACCGATTGTATGAGAAAATTTCGGCATACCGGTACCTGAAAAGCAGCGGCGAACAAGGTTGGGAAGCCATATTTACGGAAAACAAACCGGAAGAACCGGCGGTTGAATCCGAAACGAATAAAGGGAAGGAATCACTGTCGCAACCGGCAAGTACGATTGAACAACAAGAGAAAAAACTCAATCAGTTCGAAGCCGTCAAGTCACAAAATAAAGAAAAATCCAACCCGCTCAAAGCCCACGCCGATATTTACAAAAAGGCCGGACAAACCAAATTCAAGCCCAAAAACCCTCACACGGCCCCCTTCAGCATTGGCATTGCCGATAAAATCGCTTTGGTTATCAACCTATTTGACAATGACAGTCAGGCCTTCGACGAATTTATCCAACGCATCAATATGACCGAATCGTATGATGAAGCTTTGGAGCTTGTTCACCGGATGAAAGAAACAATGAACTGGACGGGAAAAGATGAATACGAGTTTCGCTTGATCCAGCTTATTCAAGCCAAATTTTCCTAAATGGCCGGAAAACTATTTATCGTTCCTACGCCTATCGGTAACTTGAAAGATATTACTTTACGGGCTTTGGACACACTAAAAGAAGCGGACTTGATTTTGGCCGAGGACACACGCACTTCGGCCAAGTTGCTCAAGCATTACGATATAAACACGCCGGTGAAATCTTTTCACAAGTTCAACGAACACAAACAAGTGGAAAACCTCGTCCGATGGCTGATTTCGGGCCGAAACATCGCTCTGATTTCCGATGCCGGCACCCCGGGCATTTCCGACCCGGGATTCTTAGCCGTTAGAGCGGCACTCCAACACAACATCGAGGTCGAAACCTTGCCCGGAGCTTCGGCAATTATCCCGGCATTGATCAACTCGGGACTTCCTTCGGAAAGATTTGTCTTTGAAGGATTCCTGCCCGTCAAAAAAGGACGTCAAACCCGCTTGAAAGCACTCGCCGGCGAAGAACGGACCATAATATTCTTCGAGTCGCCCCACCGGTTGGTAAAAACGCTACGCCAACTCGCCGAACATTTGGGCAAAGACCGTCGCGCATCGGTGGGCAGGGAATTAACCAAAAAATTTGAAGAAACCCGGAGAGGAACATTGGAAGAACTGGCCGAATATTATGAAAACCACCCGCCCAAAGGTGAAATCGTTCTCGTGGTAGAAGGAAAAAATAACCGAAATTTATCGCATTAATCAGTTTCTTCTTACATTTTGTATTGATTATAAAACACTTATTGTAACTAAACTTACCTAACCGTATTAAACTCGTAAGTTAGGCACAATTTTTGCTTAATTAAGCACAACGGTATTACCAATCCCCATGAAAAGGATTCTCGTACTTGTAAGTTTGACATTAATGCCGGCTTGGGGTCAAATGACCTATCGACTCCCTAAAGCTTTGCTCCTGACCACCGGGGCCGACAAAGGGCGCGGCACCGTTTCCGACGGTGCCGTTATGGCTTTATATCACCTCAATCGGTACGGGATTCCGCTCCGGTTTGAAAGCCGAGACATCTTGTGGGATACGACCCGGTTGAAAAATTACAATCTTTTGTTTGTGCCAACGGCACCCGGTTACCACGATCACATACCCTCTGTAGCCCTGCACCGGATGAGCGAAGAAGAAATGAACATATTGGTTTCTTGGATTCACGACGGCGGCACCTTGGTGGCCGACCTGCACACCGGACGCGACACACCGCAAGGTGAAGACAGGATTGCCTTATACGGGGGATTGTTACCGCCCGCCTGGCCGCTTGGAAATTGTTTGAACCGTCCCGTGTTTGAAAAAAACTTAAAAGGCTTTGCGCTGATAAGCCATAGCGGTGATACGATTAAACCGGCGTTTACCGAAGATTTTTGGCATCCCGTAGCGGAAGATCTTCCGCCGGATGCCAAAGTCACGGCCTTCTGGAAAAAGAACGGCGAACAATATCCCGCTTGGTTTACGATCGGCTGTGAAAAAGGCAAATGGATCGTGCTTCCTTCATTCAAAATGCTACACCCGGCGGAAGACGGAGGTTGGACACCCGGAAAAAATCTCAAGTATATTTATGAAGACATCATCGCTTCGTTTCGGGAAAACATAGCGTATCCTCTTGGCATTTGGGCATGGAAAAACGCTTATGAGGCCGCCTACGCACAAACGTTCGACGACGGAGGCAACTTGGAACAATACCAACGAATCATTCGTTTTATCAGGCATTACAATTTGCCCACCACCTTTTTTGTCACCGCCGGTGTGGGCCAAACCATTTACGACCTATTACTCGGTGAACCCCTTATAGACCTTCAAGGCCATTCCTATTCCCACCCCGACTTCAGGAAGTTGGATTACGCCCAAACGCGTTATGAAATTGCCGCCAACGCCTTCCGGATGAAAAAAAAATTAGCCGGATTTCGCTTCCCTTACGTTTCCAACAGTTTTTACGGTATGCTGATTCTGGACGAGAACGGTGTGAAATACGAAACAAGCATTGCCGCACCCCATAAGGGCTTTATTCGAGGTTCGGTGATTCCTTATAATATACCCGTATTCAAAAACGACTTCTACCGCACCCTCGATGTATTGGAAATCTCACAAATTTACCGCTCCGATTGGTATTTCTATCAAGCCGTTCTCCAAGAGAACGAACCATATAGCGAACAAAGGCAACAAGCCGACGCCGAAAGGTTCTTTAGCTACCTGACGGAATATTTCGATACGTACGTCAAAGTTCATAACGGGGCAATGGTATTTTTGGGGCATCCCATGTATTCGGGTTATAGTGACATTACGATAAAACCGTTGTATCGCTTTTTGGACCGGTTGTCAAAGGAAAACGTTTGGATTACCACCCCCGAACAAATGGCGGATTGGTGGAATGCACGTATGCAAACGGACATTGAAGTTACCGAGTTAAAGAACAAAGTAAAACTCAGGTTTAACAAACTTCCGCCAAAAGAGGGCTTCACCCTGATCTTACCCGAAGAACCCAAGCGTGTTAAAATGCAAGGAAGCTTCAGGCTTGTAAAAAAAGACGGTGATTACTTATTGGTGATCAAAAAATTGAAAGGCGATGAAATGGTTTTGGAATTTAAATAATAAGCTGCTTTCGGTTTGGTTTATATTCCACCCGGTATGGATTTCGGCTTTTTGGTCCCAACCCGCCGATACGGTGCTAATCACACCTTGGCGTTATGACAAACCCGGCGCCGTTTCGGTGAGTTTTGACGACGGAGACGAATTGCAATACAGCATCGCCGCCCCCATAATGGAACAATACGGTATTCGAGGCACTTTCAGTATCGTAGGCGAATGGACTGCGGAAAAACCCGCATACACGGCCGAAGAAGGCATGTTCAAAATACGCCGAATGAGCTGGGAACAACTCAAACGGCTCACCGACAAACGACATGAAATTGCCGCACACGGTTACCGGCATGTGCCTTATCCCAAATTCGCCCCGTCCGATTCCATTGCCGTACAAATGAAAAAAATCAAAAACCTCATCGAACAAAAATTACAAAGGCCGGTTTATACACTGCATTACCCCTACTCCATCGATACCGACAGCATACGAAAAGCCGCCCGAAAAGCGGGTTTCCTCTTGGCCAGAACGGCCGAAGCGGGAAAACGGTTCAACACCTACGATAATTTCGACCCCTACTATTTGGCCAGCATTCCCATATATAACGACACCATCCCTTCGCTCGAAAAATTCCAACAAATTTTAGACGGTGCCCGGGGCAAATGGCTCATTTGGATGTACCATCATATTTTTCCGCCGCAAGCCAAAGAAAACCGGATTATGAAATACCACAATGTATTGCATACCTACTCGGTTGTACCCGAAATCTTCGCCCGGCAAATGAAAAGCATTGCCCGATCGGGGTATTGGATTGCCCCCGAATACGAAGTGGGCGCATACATTATCACGCGAAAACACGCCGAAATTCAAGTAACCGGATCCAAATGTAAGCGAATCGTAAAACTCATCGCACACCCCCCTTCAAACACGCCTCCCGTCCCCTTGACTTTGGCCTTTTACACCAATTGGAAGAAAGTAAAAATCTTGCAAAACAACAAAAAAGAAATCAAGCGTAACGAAAAAGGAAAAATATTATTGGAAGCTTATCCCGGTGAAGAAATTATAATAAAAAACATCAGTGCAACATGTCCGTTCTGATTTTGAGAATCATTGAAAAATTATTAATCATTTATTTCGGCCTCTATATTTTGTTCGATATAGGGATGTATGTTTATGCCCTGTTTTTTTTCTTGACACGAAAGAAGAAATTGAAGCCCGGAGACGCAAAATTCGATAAAGTCAGTGTTGTCATTCCCGCATATAATGAAGAAGTATCCATTGAAGCCTGCCTGCGGGCCATGACCCGGATGAACTATCCCGACTATGAAATCATTGTAGTAAACGACGGCTCTACCGATAAAACTTTGGAAGTTCTTCACAACATACTAAGGCTTGAACCTGCACCTGTGAAAACCTCAAACGCCTCCGTTCCCACCAAAAAAATCAAACAAGTTTGGAAGGACGCGCATTTACCCGTAATCGTTGTTGACAAAATCAACGGAGGAAAAGCCGACGCCATCAATGCAGGCATTAACCTGTCGGAAGGAAAATACATTTGTACCGTAGATGCCGACTCCATTCTAAGTCCGGATGCCTTGTTGAACGCCGTAAAACCCTTTATAAAAAATCCCGAAACCATTGTTAGCGGCGGACAACTCGCCGTTTTGAACGGCCTTCAAATCAGAAATAACAAAACGGAAAACACGGGCCTTCCGAAAAACCCGTTGGTTCAGTGGCAAATCATAGAATATATCAAATCGTTTCTTATCTCCCGGTTGGCTTTCAGCAAAATTAACGCTCTGCTCATAATGTCGGGGGCTTTCTCCGTGTTTAAGAAAAAGGACCTGATGGAAATCGGCGGGTTTCTCAATCCGGAAAACCGACACCCCGTTATTACATCCTATTTGGGACCTAACAAAAGTACCGTTTGCGAAGACATGGAAATCGTAGTCAGATTGTGGCGTTATGCCCGCGACAACAAGCGAAAAGTCAAAACGGCCTTTGTCCCCGAAGCCGTCTGTTGGACCGAAGTTCCCGAAAGCCCTCGCAACCTTTTTAAACAACGCTCACGTTGGCATCAAGGACTCGGCGAAACTTTATGGCTTCACAAAACCATGCTTTTCGACCCCCGTTACGGAACCACCGGCTTGATAGCCATGCCTTATTATTTGCTGTTTGAATTCGTGTCGCCTTTGATCAAAATTTTTGCCCTTGTCTTTCTTGCCGTTGCCCTAACAAACGATTTGGTCCATACCCGTTGGCTCTTGTTAATGATTGCATCCATCATGCTGTTAACGGCTCTTATCATGTCGTCCGTAACCGTCGTTATCGAATACGCCAATGCCCGGAACACCACCGGGAAAGATGCCTTGCGCTACAAGAACTTTAGCGGTTGGATGAAATTGATGTTATACGGCATCGTTTCCGAATTCTCTTATGCCTTCTTCCGGATTCTTGCGCAAATGGACGGCATGGTTAAATGGATAAAAGGATATAAAAATTGGAACAAATTCCAGCGAAAAGGAATTGTAATTATAAAAGAAACCGAATCATGAAAACACAATGGCTCATATTATTCGTATTGATGGGATATGCCGGCATATCGGCTCAAGAAAATAAAGAACATTACCGACGTCTCGGCTATGAAGCCAAAGAAAACGGCGATTTGAAAAGCGCCATACGTTATTATGAAAAAGTGCTTGAAATCGACAAAGACGACTATGACGCCTGTCTGGCACTTGCCCGGCTTTATTTCAATACTGGTCAATATCAACAATCGGCTTTACGATACAGGCAAATGCTCTCTTATGAC
>JAMONI010000286.1 GCA_027065935.1 Flavobacteriales bacterium
GGGGATGCGATTACGTCCGAGCCATTCCATAAACTCCAAGTCGATTTTTTGCGGATCCAGGCGTCCGTCCACCAATACGAAAACGTTCACGAGGTTTTTTCGGTTTTTCAAATAATCGGTAATTAATTTTTTGAATTCCTTACGTTTGGATTTGGAAGTTTTGGCATAACCGTAACCGGGCAAGTCCACCAAAAACCAGCTGTCGTTGATTTTAAAATGATTGATGAGTTGGGTTTTGCCCGGCGTTGACGAAGTTTTGGCAAGGTTTTTGTTATTGGTGAGCATGTTGATAAGCGAAGATTTGCCTACATTGGAACGTCCTATAAAAGCATATTCGGGAATGGGTTCTTTGGGGAGTTTGGTAATGTCGGAATTACTGACGATAAATTCTGCTTTTTTAATTTCCATAAGGCAAGATTTCAATTTAAGTTACAAAGCTAAGAAATATTCATATCCGCAATTGTTTATGAAAATGTAATTTATCAACGTAACAAGTTTAAAATTAAGATTTTGTTTTGAAAATAATAAAAATATCTTTTATATTTGCCTAAAATTTTTTCCCTATGAAACGAATTATAAAGCCTATACCTGTTGATGAAGAAATTAAGTTGGTGCCGTACAAAACCATTATGAGTAAGACCGATCCGAAGGGGATTATCGAGTACGCCAACGATTATTTCGTAGAAGTTTCCGAATACAAGGAATGGGAGTTAATGGGTCAACCGCATAACATCATTCGCCACCCCGATATGCCCAAAATCATCTTCAAATTGCTGTGGGACCGGTTAAAGTCCAAACAAAACATTCACGCCATAGTAAAAAATTTGAGTAAAAGCGGTAAGTATTATTGGGTAGTGACGGACTTCAAATGGAAAGAAGACGAAGACGGCAACATCGTGGCGTATTATTCGAGAAGAAAAGCCATACCCGAAAGCGTAAAATCTTTTATGCAGGATTTTTATGCCCGCTTGCGCACCATCGAAGAAAAAAGCGGGATGGAAGGTTCCGGTGCCTACTTGGAAGGTTATCTGGAAGATCTGGGCAAGACCTACGACGAATTCGTTCTCGACCTGTTCGGTCTGAGCGAAGATCAATTAATGGAATACATGCGTGCCGAAATAAGCGACGAAGAAATGATGAAAGGCAAAGGAATCGGCGATACGGCCGAAGAAGCCATACGAAAAACCGCCAAAAAAGGATTGTTCAAAAAACTCTTTTCGTAAATTTTCTCCTTCGTTTTATTTTAAATTTATATATTTGCCCATATCGTAAAATTAAAATTACATGAACGAAATAGAGAAGGGATTATCTCCCGATATAACTTTGGTTTGCAAATTGGATAGAGAAGGTAAAATAACCTTTGTTAATCAAGAGTATAAGGAAATTACCGGTTATACCGAGGGAGAAATTATCGGTCAGAGCCACGAACTGCTTCAGCATCCGAAGCTCCCCAAGGTGGTAACCGATAGGGTATGGGAATTGGTTCATGCCAATAAACATAATTATTTTGTTTCGAAAAACATTACCAAAAACCGGGAATTTTTCTGGACCGTGGCCGATATCAATCCCATGCTTCACAAAGGATGGAAAACAGCCATCTTCATTCGGAGAAAATTCTTG
>JAMONI010000287.1 GCA_027065935.1 Flavobacteriales bacterium
GCTCGGAAAAATGCCCGACGTTTACATTCAAGCCATTAGCGGCGGCACCTCGCCTTTGGCGTTGGAAAAGGCCTTTCACGACTTCGGAGATTTGGATATTTTGGGAAAAATGCCCCGCATGATTTTTATCCAAGGCGACCGTTGCGACCCGCAAGTTCAAGCCTGGAACAAAGCCAAAGCCAACGGATTCCCGCCCGGATGGGAAAACGATTATCCCGTTATTGAAAATCCCAAAACCTTAGTGCCTACTTTGGCCACGGGAAATCCGGTGCTATATCCCCGTTTGGCCCGCTTGGTCAAGCGTACCGGCGGCGAGTATTTCTCCGTTAACGAAGAAATGGCCGTAAATATGAGCCGTCTGGTGGCTTATGAAGTAGCCGTAAAAGTTGGCCCCGCTTCCGCCGTAGGATTACTCGGATTCTTCGAAGCCTTGAAAAACGGTGTTATTCACGACCACGAATCCGTGTTCATCAACATGGGCGAAGGCGTACGCCGTGCCATATCGTTCTTGGAAGAAGTGTCTTTCACTACCGAACAGGTAACCGATATCAACGACCTGAAACGTTTTGACCGATGCAAATACAAAGATTTCGTATGGAAACCCTTTTTGGAACATTACACATGAAAACAAAAATAACCCTACTGCTGCTATGCATCGCAATCGCAGGCCTGCAGGCGCAGACCGGACACCACTTTTCCCAAGCATCATACACCTCCGCAAAAGAAAAAAACAACAAAGTGCGTTTCTACGGAGGTTTCGGCTTGTCGTTTTCCAATCAAGCTTTTTTGGTGCAATTTCAACCCGGTTTACTCTACGAAGCATCCGGGCAATTACACTTCGGAGGCGGATTGTATTATTCCTATTACTCCAACAAATCCTTAAGCGGAACGGCCAAAAGTCATATTTACGGCGGAAGCCTGATAGGTGCGTTCCTACCTGTTAACGAACTGGAAGCTTCATTGGAATTCCAATATCTTTTTGTAAACCAAACTTATCTTAACAATACCACGAACCGCCAAATCCCTTCTCTTTACATAGGAGCGGGATACAGAACCCGTCATATGGTGATTGGGTTCCGTTACGACGTTTTGTTTAATGAAGAAAACAGCATTTACGACAGCCCGTTTCAACCCTTCGTAAGAATTTACTTTTAAAAAAGCGAAGCCTTAACTCATCTACTTTATAATCCGTTACAAATAACTCGTTAGAAAAACTCAGACAAAAAGGACCTTTACTCCCGATCAAAACGAAAACTAAAATTTTGGCATTGCCATAAATTTTCATATATTTGCAACCGCAATCAAAAGGCCTCGTGGCGCAATTGGATAGCGCAACTGACTACGGATCAGTAGGTTGCAGGTTCGAATCCTGCCGAGGTCACTTCGCGACCGCTTGCCACAACGGGCGGTCTTTTTATTTTCCCGCTTAATCACTACCTTTATCCTGAATGACAAACCCTATAAATTGATAAAAGACTTTCTGCATATCATATCGCAATATCCGGATTACAAAAACAAAACATATTTGCTTGCCGTATCCGGTGGTATCGACAGTATGGTTCTGCTCGACCTGATGTATCGAAGCCGATTGAACTTTTCCGTAGCCCACTGTAATTTCC